>PKTE01000173.1 GCA_002869335.1 Salinivirgaceae bacterium
CATTGCAGTTTCGATTCGCTTATCGTAATTACGATAATCAACAGCTTGGCCATTAATCTCAGCCACCTCAAACTGATCTGTTGAAAAACTTCTACCACTGCTAAATAAATCACCGAGTATAAAAGCTAACAAAGCTGCTCCGATAACAACCGAAACTAAAATCCCCATTCGATTCCTAATTCTCTCTAATGTAGCCATATTCTAACTAATATTATGTGTTTCAAAAAAATAATTCAGGGCACGAAGATAATAAAAATTGACAAAATGAAACAAGCATGGTTAAAATAATTATACAATCATTTTTTCTTGTTGACACTATATATAAATAAGAATCGGTAAACCCGGACTAAAAAGAAATTTGAAACAGTGCTTATCTATTTTTTAATACCTTTGAGTTTCCATCAAAATCACAATAAATAATTAAGAATGAAAAAGGTAACACTTTCAAATCAGTTAGAAGTATCGAGAATTATACATGGGCACTGGCGCTTATTGAATTGGAATCTGTCAACAAAAGAACTTACAGAGCTTACGCAAAGCATTATTGATCTGGGCATTACAACATTTGACCATGCGGATATATATGGGAATTATGAATGTGAAAGTGCTTTTGGAAAAGTGTTAAAGGAGAAACCTGAATTAAGAAATCAAATTCAAATTATATCAAAGTGCGGTATAAAGCTAATTTCCGAGAAATATCCGAATAGAAAGGTTAAGACATACGATTATTCATACGACCATATCATACATTCGGTAGAGAATTCCCTTAAAAACTTAGAAACAGATCATTTGGATTTGCTTTTATTACACAGACCTTCTCCCCTTTTCGACCCCGTAGAAGTTAGTAAAGCTTTTGATGATTTAAAATCAACTGGAAAAGTGACCCACTTTGGCGTTTCAAACTTTTCTCCAATGCAATTTGAAATGCTACAATCAGAGTGCAATTTTGGCTTGATAACAAATCAAATTGAGATATCACCATATAATTTAAGTGCCTTTGAAGATGGAAACATTGATTTCTTTTTGCAAAAAGGTATTAATCCTATGGCATGGTCTCCATTGGCAGGAGGTGAAATTTTTAATCCTAAAAATGAAAAAGGTAAACGCGTACTTGATGAATTGAAAATGGTTAGAGAGGAGTTAGGAGTAATGCAATTAGACACAATTATTTATAAATGGCTACTTAAACACCCTGTTGGGATTATTCCTATAATTGGCACAGGAAAACTATCAAGAATTAAAAATGCTGTTGATTCTCTGGAAATTGAAATGACAGATGAACAATGGTTTCGAATATATATTGCTTCTCAAGGGGAAGAATTACCTTAAAACACAAAAACGGTCAATCCAATAGGATTGACCGTTAATTGTTATTTCAAATTTGGTTAAATATAGATATTCACCCCTCCACCAATAAAGTGGTATCCTGCATCTGTTACATTAATCATTGTCTCAAAAATAAATGCAAGGTTTTTCTTTAATCCAATTTCCAAACTAATAGGAACCCAACCTATAAATTCAGTATCCATTCCACTTTCATCTTCTGTAGTATTGGGATTATCCGCTCTATCTATAAAAACGATATCAACATCAAATCCTGAAGAAATTCGCACATCACTTTTTATTGGATATGTTCCCAAAATATTTGCATCAAGACCAAAATTGCCAAAATGGTGAGCACCTCCCATTACAGAGAAATAACGACCAATAGCAAATTCAACATCACCTCCTATATATTCATCGTAATCACCTAAAAATCCAACTTTAAGTCCAAGATCTATACCTTTTTTAAGCCCATAACCGGCATGTCCAAATAACATAAATTCGGCATCACCATTAACTAAAACTGATGGTTCAACACCTACACTCCACTTTTTAGGTTTAAGTGTTTGTCCTGTGCTAAAAAGCTGACCAAAAGAAAATGATGAGATTAATAAAAATGCTGCAATTAAGATTAAATTCTTTTTCATAAACCTATTTATTTTAATTTCACTTTTATAATGCAACAAAGATAACGGTGAATAAATCTAACTAAGTTAACTTTTGGTTAATTTTCACTAATAATTTAAGTGCATTCTCAAAATTTGCATAGTCTTTTTTATTCAGTGCATTTAAATTAACAGCAGGGAATTTAAAGACTTCACCCCTATCCATACGATACACAATGAGCATCTTTTTTAAACCAAAAAGCTTCGGTTCGATTTTATAATCATACACCTCTTCTGAACTTATTTTAAATGCTTTTGCTTCTTTATTTAGTGGCGCCAGTCCAAAGTACTTGATAACCAAAGAATTCTTGTCGATCTTTAATTTTAAATAATTATAACCCAACAAATTAAGAGAAAGATAGAGTAATGCAATAAAAATCACAAATCCAACGATTATTTCGTATCCCGCCTCAACTTCAAACATAAAAAGAGGTGCAAGCGTAAGCACAAATATAAATGGGATGGCAAAGAATACTAATTTAATTCGCCGTGCATTTTTGCGATTTTCTATTTCCATAATTTATTCAGATTTACGTCTCTTTTGCTCTTTCAAAATTAGTGATAATTCGCGACCTGTTTGTCCCGCTACGGATGTATTTTCTTCAGCTCTACGAATTAAATATGGCGCCACATGTCGCACAGGACCATAAGGAATGTATTTTGCCACGTTATATCCACTTGCAGCCAAATTATAACTTATATGATCACTCATTCCATAGAGTTGTGAAAAGTACAAACGGCTATCATCTTTCTTTATCCCTTGCTCTTCCATAAGTTTGGCAAGGAGTAAGCTACTATCTTCGTTATGTGTTCCATTGAAAATATTCAGTATATCGATATTCTCCATTGATACCCTTAGCGCATCATTGTACATTTTATCAGTAGATTCTTTATCAGGATTAATTGGTGAAGGATAACCCTCTTTTTCAGCTCTATCGCGCTCTTTTTCCATATATGCTCCGCGAACAAATTTAACGCCGGCATAAAATTTTCCATCTCGAGCTTTTTGTATTAGATTTTTTAAATAATCTAACCTATCTGTGCGGTACATTTGAAGTGTATTAAAAACAACAACTTCATTCTTATTATACTTTTCCATCATAGATTCCACTACATCATCAATTGCTTTTTGATACCAATAATCTTCAGCGTCAATGAGCAAGCGAACGTTATTTCGGGCTGCTGCTTCCGACATTTTATCCACTCTATCTGCAAATGCTTTATACTGCGCTTCATCTTTTTCATCCACTTTTTCATTGAATGAAAATTTTCGCAATACGCGCACATCTATCATTGCAGTAGGTTTAAATACAGCAAAAGGAATATTCGCATGTTTCCCTGCATTTTCAATTGAATTTAGCGTTTCCTGAAATGCATTATTTATTCCCTCTTCGCTACTCGTTCCTTCTACAGAATAATCCAAAATAGCCTTCACATTTGACTTTTCAAGTCGCTCTACGACAGGCTGGCATTTTTCTATTGTTTCGCCTCCCACAAAATGCTTATAAATTGTAGGTTTTATTGCCCAACCAATAGGCAAGCGAGTTTTAAGAGCAAATTGAAGAAGCACTTTACCCATTTTAACCATCCAGGGTTTCTCAATTGTTTTAAACAATAATTTTGCACGACGCAAATCTACCTTAGATTTATCCTGAAAAGCTATCTTTGTATTATTAAAATCCATAATGGTATATAAAATATGATTATTACTCAAAACCCAAATGCAATTCTTGACACTATAATTGAAAAACAAACTTATAGTTCTTTATATCTATTATCAGACTCGAACACTTATACAAAGTGTATGCCTGTTATTGCTGATTCAGTCAAAAAATATAATATTCAAACACTGACAATTACGGCAGGCGAAAATACAAAAAATATAGATACTTGCATACATCTATGGGAGCAGTTAAACGAAAAAATGGCTGACCGACACAGCTTGCTTATAAACCTTGGTGGCGGAATGATTACAGACATAGGCGGATTTATTGCAAGCACATTTAAAAGAGGAATGTCTTTCATTAATATACCCACATCAATGCTGGCCATGATCGATGCCTCAATTGGTGGTAAAAATGGAATTAATTTTGGATCATATAAAAACCAAATTGGTGTCATCAATGAACCAATGGAAGTTATTGTATCACCTATTTTTTTGAAGACATTAGACAGGCGAAACTATTTATCAGGATATGCTGAAGCACTCAAACATGGTTTGATAGGTGGAAAAGATGCTTATAAAGTAACAATCCCCTTTATTTCACCTTCATATGAACGAGATGACTTCACCAGTTTTTTGCAAAAAAATATTTCAATAAAAGAAAAAATTGTAGCTATAGACCCCACAGAAAAAGCTGATCGAAAAGCACTAAACATAGGTCATACTATTGGGCATGCTTTAGAATCTTTATCTCACAATAAAAATGAAGTTATGCTACACGGTGAAGCCGTAGCATGGGGAATGATTGCAGAATTGAAGCTTGCAGAACTAGTATTTGGAAAAAAACCTGAAATACTTCCCGAAATTGAATCATTTATTGCAGAGCATTATCAGCAGCCTCCAATGAATGAAAATGATTTTAATGAACTGCTTTCTATAATGAAACAAGATAAAAAAAACTATAAATCTGAGATTAATTTCACACTACTAAAGGAAGCTGGTCAATATAAAATAAACCAAACAGCTACTGAAAATCAAATTATAGAATCACTCAAATACATTTGTAAATTATGCAAAAGCTAACATATACATCAAAAGGATTAAAAGGAAAAGTTATTCTCCCCGGCTCAAAAAGTGTAAGCAATCGTTTATTAATGATTGCCGCTGTTGGTAATTTCATGCCAAATTTTAAAAATATTTCAAAATGTGATGACGTTGTAACGCTATTCAATATATTACATTCCAATTCAAATAGTTTTAATGTAAACGACAGCGGTACAGCTTTAAGATTTATCATTGCCTATTTTTCAGGCATTATGGGAGAATGGCAAATTACTGGTAGTGAGAGGATTCAGCAACGCCCGGTAAAACCATTAGTGGACAAACTCAAAATTGCAGGCGCCAATATTGTATATGATAAAAAAGATGGATATGCCCCTTTAACTATTACAGGAACAAAAATGAAGGGAGAAACCATAGAAATAGACATTTCGCAAAGTAGACAATATGCTTCAGCCTTATTGCTTATAGCACCAATGTTTGAGAACGGTTTGAAGTTAATCCTTAAAGGAGAAAAACGATCCATGCCTTACATTGATTTGACTATAGAACTAATGGAGCATTTTGGAATTAAAATAGTTCGAATGAACGATGAAATAGCTATAATGCCCGGCCAGGAATACAAACCTCAATCTTTTGATGTTGAAGCTGATTGGAGCGCATCTGCTTTTTGGTATGAAATGACTGCCCTTATCACTAACTTTTCTGTGAAAATGATGGGACTTGATCCAACCTCTAAACAAGGCGATAAGGCAGTTATTGAGCTATGGAAAAAACTTAATGTTGAAACACACATTGGTACAAATCACGTTAGTTTAACGAACAAGCCAAATCAAAATAAAAGTCTCTATAAAGCGGACATCAGCCAAACTCCGGATTTGTTTCCACCCCTGGCAATGACATGCATAGGCCAAAAAAGACCTTTTGAAATAACTGGTACTGCTAATCTTGCATTGAAAGAAAGTGACAGGGCAGTTGCCATTCAAAATATCGCCAAGCAATTAGGTGCAGAAATGATTATTGAAAAAGATAAAATCACATGCACTAGTTACGATGGAGCAATTAAGGAAAAAATAGAAGTTGATACAATAAATGACCACAGAATTGCAATGGCAGCAGCACCTATTGCATTTTTAACCGATAAAATTTTCCTAAACGACCCATCAGTAGTTAGTAAATCATATCCTGAATTTTGGAATGATATTGCAAAGATTGGGTTTAAGCTGGATTAATATTCTATTCCTGCAATCAAGACATCATCAATTTGGTCGGAACCAAAAGTAAGCTCTTTGTATTTATCTTTAATGAGCATTTCTTGTTCACTTATATCATTTTGATGTATTTCATTAAGAAAATCTTTTAATCCGCTAATTTTAAATTTCTTACCCTCACCAGAAATTTGATCTGTAAGCCCATCTGTAAACAAATATATCTTACAATATCCTTCTGGTTTGTATTTTTGAATTGAAAATGGCTTTTCATGTGGATATATTCCAATCGGTTGTTTATCGCCTTTTAATTCAATAAAGATATTCCCATCAAAAATCCAGCAAGGTCTATATGCACCTGCGAATTCAACCTCTTTATCCTTTTTATTTAAGCGAATTAGTCCAATATCTAACCCATCCTTACTTGCATCAATGTCTTCTGACTGATGTAACGCTTCTTTTATTTTTTCCCTTAAATTTTCAAGCATCTCAGCTACGCCAATTTCAGGGTTATGGGTGAAAATCTCGTTCAGGAAAGTAAAACTCAAAACACTCATAAACGCTCCAGGAACACCATGTCCTGTACAATCTGCTACAGCCAAATAATGGTAATTATCTGAACTGTTGTTCCAAAAGAAATCACCACTTACGATATCTTTTGGCTGATTAAATGTAAAATATTTCAAACTATCTTCAAATCTGGGGTTGAGAATAGTTTTTTGTATAAACCTCGCATAGTTTATGCTATCTGTCAAATTCTCTTTCTGTTGCTGCAAAACTTCATTTTGAGAGATAATTTCTTCTGCCTGAGATTTGATCTCTTCGTTTTTCTCTTCTAATAATTTATTGGCTTTATTTTTAACAGTAAATCTATTATATAAAGAATATGCAAGGAACAAAAGCAGCAAACCAATAAAGCCCATTAAAATCATCACGTTATGCTGCTTTGAAATAATTTTTCTATTCAAATTATCTTTAATCTTCAAAATCTCAAAATCTTTCTCCTTTTGAGCCACATTATACTCAATAAGCAATTCATCTTCACGGGATTGTAACCTTAAATTGTTCAAGCTATCATTTATTGCGGCATATTTTTCAATATAATATAATGATTGGCTTTCAATACCCATATCTGTATATAATTCATATAGGTTTTTATAAATACTAGACAGCAAATCAAGCAGTTCTCTTTCTTCAGCTATATGCTCAGACTTCTTTAATAAGTGAATTGATTTAACATAGCTTCCCTGTTTACTTAGGTACTGAGCTTTTGAAATATTTGATGATATAAGATCTTGAAATGCATCATTGGACTCAAAAAATTCTATGGATTTATCAATAAAATATAAAGCTGAATCAACATCCCCATTTCTAAAAGCTATAGTGGCAAAATTTGCATTTACTTCTGCAAGTGCATGCAACATCTTTTGAGATTTAAAAATTGTCTTTGCCTTTCCTAGATAGATTTTTGCCGTATCATATATTTTTTTGTCCAAATAAATTATACCTATATTCTGAGAAGATAACCCCAATCCTACTTTATAATCCAAAGGCTCGAAACACTTAATAGCTTCTTTGTAGTGCTTAATGGCATCATCGTATTTATCTTTAATTAAAAAAATATTTGCTAAGGTGCCATATACCCGACCAGTATTTAAGGTATCATGCTTATTTTCAAAATATTTCTTAACAAACAGCAGTAGCTCTATTGCTTTATCAGATTGATTTGTTTCGATAAAAACATTTGATCTATTTGCTTGAATTTTAATTAAAATTAAGGAATCCATTGAAGAATCATATGCCTTTTCAGCCAAATTATAATAATATAAAGCTGAATCAAATCTGTTTCTACTATATTGCAAAATACCTATCATGATATTGGCAGAGACCATAATTTGTTTATGGTTTATTTCTTTGCCTACAAAGAAGGACTGACGTGCAAAGTAAATCGCGGAATCAGTATTAGCATAGAAATATTCATTTGATTTGGCAAGCTTTTCATTTGCTTCTTGAATTCTCAACGAATCTACTTCAGCAAAAACTGAAATTGAAATAAGAAGGAATACAAAAACAACAGCATTTTTCATGGGTTAGAATTTGAAACCAATATACAAAATCGATCATAATTGCACAATAGCATCCTGGTTAATCAAGCAATTCCATTAATAATTTGAACCCACATTAACTCACGTTAACTAATATGCAATCCCAGCCACTAAAATATCATCAATTTGCTGGGCTCCGCCTACGTAGGTCTGATAGAACTTAGATACTTATTCCTCCTGGGCATTAATTGGAAGATCTTTTATTCTTTCAATCAACTCATAAAATCCCTTTACTTTAAGCTTTTGGGTTTCATCATCGTTAAGCTGATCCGTTAATCCATCAGTAAACAAGTATATTTTTGCATCGCCTTTTAAAGCATATTTATGAACTGAAAAAGGTTTCTCTTTCGGATAATAACCTATGGGCTGCCTATCGCCCTTTAACTCCGTAAAACCACTTTCATCAAAAATCCATACCGGACGATAAGCCCCGGCAAACTCAACTTGTCTTGTTTTACGATGTATTCTGATTAATGCTATATCCAGACCATCTTTTGTATTTTGGTTATTGCCGGAATGATTCAATGCTTTTTTAATATTAGTTCGCAATACTTCAAGCATCTGTTCAACGGGAGGATCGTTTTGCTGATTAAAAACCTGATTCAAAAAAGTAAAACCCAACAAACTCATAAATGCTCCCGGAACTCCATGACCAGTGCAATCTGCTACAGCAAAATATTGATAGTTTTCGGTTTTTTCGGACCAGAAGAAATCCCCACTTACAATATCTTTTGGCTTATTATATCGAAAATGTTTTATTGTATCATCAATTTGAGTTGTGAATATTGATTGCTGTATGAACCTTGCATAATTAATACTATCCGTTATTTCTTCTTTTTGAGTAACCAATTGCTCATTTTGCTTTATAATTTCCTCACTTTGAGCTCGTATTTCCTCATTTTGAGCATTAATCTCTTCATTCTTCTCCGACAATAATTGATTAGCTAATCTTTTGCTGCGTAATCTTCTTAAAACACTTATTGCAATCACAGCAATAATTGCCGCCAACAAACCAATAGCTATCATGGCATTTTGTTGTTTACGAATAAGGGCAGCGTTTAAGTTATCTTGTGTTTTTAACAGCTCAATCTCTTTTTCTCTTTTTGCAATACTATATTCAGCAATTAATTCCGTTTCATGAGATGATAATTCAACCTGATGAAGACTATCTTTTAAGACTCTATATTTCTCAAGACTTTCTAGAGCTTTAGCTAAATTTCCTTGATCTTTATAGATTTCATGAGCATAACTATATGCATCAATTAATATTCTCGGAAATGAATGCCTGTTGGCCAGTTCCTCAGATTTATTTAAATAGCGTAACGCTTCCAGCTTTTTGCCCAGGTTATCACTTAAATAAGCTTTTCGTAAATAAGAAACACTTAAATCTCTTACCGAACCACCCTCCTCAAAACCTTCTATAGCTTTATCCAAATAGTAGACTGCAGAATCAAGTTTCTGCTCAGCAGTTAAAAAATCGGCCAAATTTCCATAGCACTCGTATAATAAATTCTTGCTCCCTATTTCTTGATATATTTTAGTGGCTTTGTAAGTATAGTACTTTGCAGAATCATATTCCTCAAACTCACTAAAAACCAGCCCCTTGTTTTGATATGTAATTCCCACTCCAATATGAAAATCGGCTTCAACAAAATAATCCAAAGCTTCATCAAAATGAATCATCGCTTCTTTATAATTCTCCGTGTACATCAATAAGTTAGCTATTGTAGCTGTTATTTTGCCAACATTCAATATATCATTTACCTTTTCGTAATGCTCTTTTACCTCCTGATACATTAACAAAGCTTTCTCAATCTGATGCGTTTCTGCATAAATGTTGGCTTTATTAGCAATAATTGAAACAATTAGTGAAGAGTCCATGTAGGGTTTAAACTTACTCTCTGCCAAATTATAATAATTAAATGCCGAGTCATATTTTGTGTGACTGTAATAAACCATTGCAACCACCCTTAAAGCATTTACTTCAAGTTCTTCATCAGCAATGCTTCTTGCATATTTCAAGGCATTATTTGCATAAATAAATGCAGAATCTAAATCAAGGTATAGCAAATCAAAAGCACGTTTTATATCCTTCTTTGTTTTCTTATATAAAGCACTATCGACCTGACCAAACAAGCCTATGCTGCCTAACAAGAAAACGCAAATAAAAATGCACTTTTTAAACATGATTTGGTTTTTAGTTCCTCTAAATTAACATTTTATTATGATTCTCAAAAAAATAGTTTCTAATAAAGATTTAATCAAATTCCTTTTAATCGTTTGAACAAATTCAAGAAAACTAAGTTATAATTATAAATCAGTCGCCACTACACTTTATTAAATTTTAATGATTTTATAAATACACTAATTATGTAGATAGAAAAGTATGTACTAAACCAATATAAACCGATATGTTAGATCAACTAAAAATTATTCTTGAGAGTCTTAGAAAAGAAGTAAACCAAAACCTTAAGACTATTAAAACAAACCGCTCAGCGATTGAGTTATTGAAGTCTAATAATAACTCAAGCAATGAAACTAAAACACAAATAGAGACGCTTTACAATACCAATAAAACGTTACTGCTTGTGAACGATGCGAACTTAAAATTACAAAATGGGATAAATCAATTTATCGTCAACTATAAACAAGTATTAAATTCAAATAAAGTTGAAATGAAGGTACCAGTTCCAAAGAGAAACGGAAAAATAGATTTCTTTCAATTGACCGTCAAAGGAGAAATACCCTTTAATGAATATCATCCGAAATTTGCCGATGAAAACTTCGTGCAAAAACTTCTTGATTTTTACATTAACCTTGAAGATTATGAAGAATGCAGCCGTATTCAGCAGCTTAAAGGGATGAAGCAAAATGCCTCATAAGCTATTTCTAATACGGATCCATGTCTGGTGTGATAATCACACTCTTTAATCCTTCGGTTTCAGAAATCGAGCTTACAGCCCCTCTTACTTCTTCTTTTATGCGCATTGTTTCCTTAGAACGTTCCATCTTCACCATTATCTCTTTTATGAAATACTGTTGAATGCGCTCAATTACAGGAGCTTGTGGGCCCAGCACAATAATACCTTTAATACTTCGGCATTTTGATGCCAACAAATTAGCAGCTTTGTTACACACAAACTCATTCTTATGTTTTAGTGTAATCGTAATCAGTCGTGTAAATGGAGGGTATCGAAACTGACTTCTTTCTTTCAGTTCTTTCTCAGCAAAATGAGCATAATTACCTTTTCGCAAAAACTGAATTACAGGATGCTCTGGTTGTGAAGTCTGAATAATTACTTTACCATTATCACCATGCCTTCCGGCACGCCCAGCAACTTGCATTAACAGTTGCATACTTCTTTCATGAGATCTGAAATCAGGGAAACTAAATAAGTTATCAGCATTAAGCACTCCAACTAAATTTACATTCTTAAAATCGAGTCCCTTTGTAACCATTTGCGTACCTACCAGAATATCGATTTCACCTTGATCAAACTTCCCAATAATTTGTTCATGACTATTTTTTCTTCGGGTAGCATCTTGATCAAAACGAGCAATGCGTGCATTTGGAAAAACATTTGCTAACTCTTCCTCAATTTTTTCAGTACCAAAACCCATAGGCTTCAATTCTGCTGTACCGCACTCCTCACATTTTGGTTTATTAATTTTAGTAAAGCCACAATAATGACAAACCAGATTATTCTCTCTTTTATGAAATGTCAAGCGCACATCACAATGAGGGCAAATGGGAATGTGCCCACAAGCAAAGCACTGCACATATGGAGAAAAACCACGTCGGTTCTGAAACAAAATAACTTGTTTATTCTCATCCAAACTTTCCTGAATGGCATTTTGCATATCCGGAGTCATGTGGGCATTTACCTTATGTCGTCGCCACCATTTAGCATAATCAGATATTATAATTTCTGGTCTGGTAAAGTTCCCAAAACGCTCGGTGAGCTTTACAAAACCATATTTTTTGGCTTTGTGATTCGCCAGACTTTCTAATGAAGGTGTAGCTGTAGCCATTAGCAATGGGGCTTTATAAATTCCCGATAATACCACAGCAGCGTCGCGAGCATTATAACGTGGCGCAGGATCTTGCTGTTTATAAGAGCGATCATGCTCTTCGTCAACAATAATACAGCCTAAATTTTTATAAGGAAGAAAAATAGCTGAACGTGGCCCTATAATAACACTAAACTTTTCATTTTTACGCACTGCATGCCACATCTCAATTCGCTGAGCTGCATGAATACGCGAATGATATACTCCTACTTTTTCACCAAATACTTTTTGAAAGCGTTTTACCAATTGACCCGTTAGTCCAATTTCAGGCAACAATACTAATGCTTGTTTGCCTTGCTGTATTACTTTACTAATAAGATGAAAGTAGATTTCTGTTTTACCACTCGACGTAACTCCATATAGCAATGTGGGTTTTAATTTTGCCAAATTTTCCGATATCTCCTCATAAGCTTTTAACTGAGCTGCAGATAATTGAGGAATTGGTTCAGGTACTATTTCTGAATCTTCAAAACGTTCAACCCGAACTGTCTGCTCTTTCAACCAGTCTTTTTCGATCAAAGCTTTAATAACAGCATCAGAAACTTTTATTGAGTTTTTTAATTGAGGTCTTGTAATGGGGCTATGGTTTTTCCAAAAAAACTCTATGAGTTTTTTTTGCGCCGGAGAGCGACTCAAATCATCATAACTCAATTTGCCTTTTCCTGCTTTTGTTGCATTTAACTCCAGTAATCGTTGAGTTCTCGGTTTGTATTGTTCCGATACAGACTCTCTAACACCAATAAGTTTTGCTTCAGCCATTTGCCTTGTAAGCCTCACAACTGCTGCAGGAGAAAAGATAGTTTGTAAATCTTTAATAGACACCTCTTTAGCTCCCCTTATAAACGTAAATGCCTGGTCTATTTCGGGTGAAAGAATAGATTTTGGAATATCATCGGCAATGGCATACAAACGTGTTTCACTATGGATTTTCATCATTGCAGGTAAAGCAGCTTCACAAACCTCTCCAAGTGTGCACATGTAATAGTCAGACATCCATTCCCAAAATCGTATATTTTGTGGATGAATAACCGGATCGGTATCCAAAACATCAATGATGGGTTTTGTATTATAAGCTGGTTTTGACATTGAAACAGACATCACAATTCCAGCATAGATTTTTTGTCGACCAAAACTCACCAACACCCGGCTCCCAACCTTTACTAATGAGGCTTTCTCGGTAATCTCATAAGTAAAAGTACCCTCAGCAGCCAAAGGAATTGTTACCTCAGCGAACACTTTTGTATGTTTTTTGTCTGACATGGTGCGCAAGTTAATAGAATTACATTTCTTTACCGAACAAATTTCTCAAAATGAATAAACGCCTTCTTGCCCATGCAGCGCTCATCGGAGCTAATCTAATTTATGGAGTGAATTACTCCATTGCAAAATGGATTATGCCCACCTATGTTGATCCATTTGGTCTGGTTGTGATGAGAGCAATTGGAGGCGTGCTGTTATTTTGGCTATTTGCACTAACTGTTAAAAGCGAAAAAGTTGCCCGAAAAGACATGCTTCGTTTGGCACTTAGCGGAATGTTTGGTGTAGCCTTAAATCAAATGATGTTTTTAGCCGGACTAAACTACACTACTCCTATTGACGCATCAATAATTATGACCTTAAACCCTATAGTAGTTCTTATTGCAGCATTAATCCTATTGGGCGAAAAAATCACATGGCGTAAAATTCTGGGAATTATTTTAGGTGGTGCCGGGGCAGTTATTTTAATATTATCAGCCGGAAAAATTTCTTTTGAATCTGACCATTTTGTAGGCAACCTGTTAATGCTTGGAAATACTTCTTCATATGCCATCTATTTAGTAATTGTTAAACCTTTGATGAAAAAGTATCACCCAATAACTGTAATTAAATGGGTATTCTTATATGGATCATTAATCATTATTCCAGCCGGGTTCAATGAATTCTCAACCACAGCATTTGAAACCTTTACAACTGATGTTTGGCTATCAGTTGGCTATGTCGTTATTTTTACTACTTTCCTAGCCTATTTATTAAACATTGTAGCACTGAATTGGGTAAGTCCAACACTTGCCAGCACTTATATTTATTCGCAGCCTGTAATTGCCGGATTTGTTGCAATTATCATGTTACAAGATGAAATTACCTGGATAAAAGTTATTTCAACCGCTTTGGTTTTTGCAGGAGTTTATTTTGTTAATTTGGCAGGAGTTAGAAGAGAAAAAATTAAGAAGGACCGGACTTAAAAATCAAATTAACCTTTGTAAGACCTCCTTTAGATTGAATTCTTATATCTGCACTCATTACTTTTAATATAATCAAAATTGGCAGTACTTATTCAAAGACAAATTGGCCTTGAAAAATCAATTCATTTCTCTGCAATATAGATTTTCCTTGAATTAGAAACCCCTTATCATTCGACAAATCTATGTCATTCTGTCCAAAATTAAGGACGTAAGGAAACCTAAAAAAGAAATGATGTTGAGCCTCAACGACCTCATCAAAAAGGCTCAAACTATTTCCAGTTATCATTTCATTAAGCAATAATACCAACGGTTCCCTCTTTTGAGCAAAATACAAATGACTTTTATACTGGGTCACAAATAGGGAGGTGGATTTTTTTTCTGCCGGAAAAACAATTTTTGAAAGACCCTCCGGAATTACACGTGCAATAGTAAAATTCTTCTGTGGCACATCGTTGCCAACTTTAATATTATCATAATCTACAAAAAATCGACTTCCAGAAGCAAATGGGGCTGCATCATCTTTTAACCTAACTGCTCCAATATGAGCATGCATGCCATTAAAATCGCAATATACAGAACGGAAAGAACCATCGAACCAAGCATCCATTATAGATGAGACTTTAATTGAATAGCGTTCCTCAAGTTCAAATAGTTCTTGCTGTATATCTTTTGTATGTCTATTCAACAAACAATTATTATCGGCAAAACTTTTTTGCCAAACTGCTACAGTAGATTTCGGTAAAGAACCATTGAAATTGGCTTTTGACAATCCCATACAAATATCTCTAATATCACCCAGCTTTAGTGTATAAAAAATAGTTCGTGCTCCTTTGTAGTAATCAAAAATATATGTTTTTGCATCCAGATCTAATACATTAAATACATCTGAAACACTCTTTAAATATTCCTGTAATTTCGACCAACTTCCTTTCACCAAATCGTTATGAAGAGATAAGTTTTGTGCATATTCAAAGAAATCATATTCCCCAATCTGCTCGATAATCTCACCATTAGTGCCTATGGCAACCATTGAACTACTAACTGCAACAAAATATTTTTCATCATCAACTTTTACCTGATAAATCTTATTTATTGGTTCAGAAACCAAAAGCGAATCTTCATTTGGATTATATTGATCGTGAACAAACACCCAATAAACCTTGGCAAGGGTTTTCTGACGTGTCAAATGCCAGGAAATTATTCCATCATTCAAAGTGAAATAATGCATTAAAATAGATGAATCAGGCAGGCTGACTTTTAAATCATTATGCTTATTTTTTGGATCAATAGAACCTAAAATATTAGAAACTTCATCGGAAGATTGCAAATGATAGGCAACCGCATTATTATCAAGATAATTCAGCAATTGTTTTTCAGCGGGTTGTTCTACCCGGGCTAAAAAATATATAACTGTGGCTACGATTGCAATGGGTATTAATATTCGTAATACTTTATAAACTACTTTCATATTCAGAACTTTTTTAAACTTTATTCAGTGCATCTACCAAAGATAATTTAAAATTATGGTTATGATGAAAAGCATTATTAAGTTTGTAATAATTTAACAAATTCAATTCTCTTATGAAAGAAAAAGTAAATTGGAAGCCTGGCACATTAATCTACCCCCTACCGGCTGTTATAGTAAGTTGCGGACATACAGAAGAAACACAAAATCTTATCACTATTGCCTGGACTGGCACCGTAAACTCCAACCCACCAATGTGCTATATATCAGTCAGAAAAGAGAGACACTCCTATCAAATTATTAAAGATACTGGCGATTTTGTTATAAATCTTACAACAGAAAAATTAGCAAAAGCAACGGATTGGTGTGGCGTTAGATCTGGTAGAGATTACAATAAATTTAAAGAAATGAATCTCACACCAGGCAAAGCGGAAAAAGTGGGTTCTCCAATAATAATAGAATCACCTCTCAACATAGAATGTAAAGTAAAAGATATTATTCCATTAGGATCTCATGACATGTTTTTGGCAGAAGTAATTAACATAAAAGCTTCTCAAGACTTTTTTGATGAAAAAGGAGCCTTTCGATTAGACAAAGCGAAACTAATTGCATACAGTCATGGGCAATATTATGGACTTGGCAAAAAGCTTGGCAAATTTGGGTTTAGCGTCCAAAAACCGAAAAAGAAGAAACAACGTAGAAATACGTGAAATTCAACTTTGTTTTAACTTTTCAAATAAAAATTCGTAAAGCAATTTGATGTGAAACGAAATGTTTGTATTTTTATTAAAAAATATAAAGCTGTGCGAAAAACAACAATTATTATTTTATCTCTGCTTTACGCCTTTAGCTGCAATACGAATCAGCAAAAGAACATTAATCCCAATGGCACTGAAGCTAATTCTTCCATAATGAATGATCAAAAGTTAGTGGAAAAGATATTCTATAATGTGCCTTCACCATTGGAAATGGCAAAATTGGCTAAAGATGCAGGCATGATATTCAATCCCGAGCTAACCAATCCCATTGAAAATAAACAATTGTACATTGATCAAACTTCACAAGCACTAAATTTAGGTGTATATGGTGCTGATTTGAGTTATGCCAGAATTTTTGATCAGGTGCAGGAATCCGTTAATTTTTTATCTGTAATAAGAGAGTTAACTGATCAGCTTCAAATTCCACAGGATGAGAAAACAATGAATTTAGATTTGATGGAAAAATACATCAATAATCGTGATTCTTTGCTGCATGTAATTACCAAAATGTATGGTGAGGTAGATATATATCTCAAGGAAAATAACAGAAGTATGATAGCGGTTATGATCATTTCTGGGGGCTGGGTTGAAGGAAATTATCTGGCACTTTCTACAATGAATATTGACAATCCAAATAAAAAGATATTAGAACGAATTGGGGAACAAAAATACTCTTTGGAAAGCCTGATCAAGCTGCTTGAACCACATGTAAAAGAAGGACATAAGTCAGCACAAATTCTAAATGACTTTAAAGAGCTATATAAAATATATGAAGATGTTACAATAAGCACAACAAATCAGGGAGCTGTAACAGATAGCTCAGCAGGGAAAACCACACTTACTGGAGAAACAACTGTTGAAATTGATAATGAAACATTAATGAACATATTAGATTTTACAGTAGGATTAAGAAATAAAATCACTAAGCCATAAAATTTTTGGTCTTGACAAACGAAAACATTATTATTGTATAAAAATTGAAAACAATGAAACATGCCTTCATTATAATATTGACCGCATTATTATCATTTACATTTGTAAGTGAAAGTCAGGCTCAATGTAGAAAATTCACTAAGAACACATGCGTTCCTCAACTTGACCCATTTATTTTTAATGGACAAGTAAACAGTGCATTATTAAACGAAGGAGATATTGCCGAACTAATGCTTACTTTCTATGCAGATCAAGAATATAGGGTATTAATTTGCTCTGAGGATCAATTAGGAAGTGTAGGTTTTAAACTTAAAGATACAAACGACAAAGTTTTGTTTGATAATCGCGACCATAATATGGCTGAGTTTTGGGATTTTACCTCCAACACTACCCAACAAATAATAGTTGAAATGGAGGTTCCAGAATCTACAGAAGCAAGTGATAAACTCAAGAATGGATGTGTAGCCATACTAGTAGGTTTTAAAGAAGCAGAATAAAACACAAAAATACTTTCATCTAAATGTCATTTTTTCTACAAAATGGCATTTTTTTTTGGTTATAAAGAAAATTCAACTTTTCTTTGTACCACATTTCAAATAACCAATCTCTGGTGATTGCTTATTTGAGTTATGAAGAAGAGTGGAGAGAACAGGCTCTGTGAAACTCTGGCAACCGGCAAAAGCAAGGTGCCAATACCTGCCCAAGAGGAATAATGACTTAAATCGAAAGGCAATGAAAATTACAAATTTCAATTTACCGTCGCAACTTAAATTACGCTATCAGGCGTTTACCCTTTGTACATCTTGCTGTAGCTGTATGCGAATGCGTGGATAGAATAGACTCTTCCCATTTTTCAGGATTAGAAACCTGAAAACTAGTTTCCACATATTTCATTTTTCAAAAGATTTACCTATGAACCATCTTATAGTAAATAAGATTGGTGGATCAATTCTAAAATCTGCCAATCAACTTAAGAGCACAGCTGCAACAATTTTAGCCAAACAAGCAAATTCAATTATAGTCGTTTCGGCCCTATATGGGGTTACCGATCGATTGATAAATACATTAAAACCAGAATCACACAACAATGAGCTCATTGATGAACTCAAAAACACTCATATTCAATGGCTTGCAGAATCACCTTACTTTAAAAACCTAAACGATTCCATTAACAAATTACAGCAAATATTTCATCAATTAGAAACTCATATTACGCAATATAAGCTTACTGAAAATCAATATGCCTATGCGAAGGTTGTAAGTGCAGGAGAGCGACTTGCCGCTGTAATTATTAGTCATTATTTCAATGGGGCAGCAGAGGTGCTTTTCCCAGAAACAATTGAACTACTCACTACAAATAATGCTATAAATAGCCGCTTTATTAAGAATGAGAGCATCCACAACAATTTAGACTTTAATCAATCAAAAGCATTTATTGTCCCCGGGTTTTACGGTATAAATAAATCCGGAGATTATTGCTTAACTGGAAGAGGAGGTTCTGACTATACTGCAGCATTTTTAGCCTCTGAACTTAACGCCAATGAACTTATATTCTGGAAAGAATCTAACGGTATTCAAACAGCTAATCCAGAAATAGTGCCTAATGCTGAAAATGTAGCAAATATCAATCTGCATGTATTAGATCAAATGTCGCAAGCTGGATCGAAAATATTGCACCCAAAAGTTACTTATACACTAACTAACTTCAGTGGTAATATTTCATTCCGAAACCCCCTGTTTGGAGATCAGATCTTAACGCAAATCCATACGAAAAAAAACACTTCGGGGAAAGCTATAATAATTGACACGTCAGCACCAGAGAATAATAAGAAGTGTACTATTTCGATAATTACACGAAATAAAACCGCTGCCTTGATAGCCATCCAACAGCTTAAAAATATTTTTAACGGGATACAAATTCTGAACATATCGGAATACAAAGTGACATTTCAAACGAGAATAAAAAACAAATCTCAGGTTATTAAAAAATTGCATGACTCATTCTACCTACAAAGGGTCTTGCCTTTACAAAGAGAATACGTGGCAACACAAGCATTAACCCTATAAATTTTAAAAAATGGAAATTACAAAACCATTCAGAGCAAGGGAGGCTGGGTTAATGCAAAACGCAGTCGCTATCAAAGGAAAGTATAATTAATAAAAGTAAAACTGAAATAACACAGAAAATGAAATTCGAAACTAAACAAATACATGCGGGATTCCGCAACGATGCACAAACAGGAGCACGTGCAATTCCACTCTATCAAACTGCAGCCTACCAATTTAAAAGCTCAGAACATGCACACAAATTATTTGGGCTGGAAGAAGCTGGAAACATTTACACAAGAATAGGTAATCCAACGACAGCAATATTTGAAGAGCGCATTACTGCTCTTGAAGAAGGTGCAGCCTCACTAGCCGTTTCTTCAGGCCATGCAGCGCAGTTGATTACACTGGCTACTATAGCCGCTCAGGGAGATAATATAGTTACTTCTCCATACTTATATGGTGGAAGTCATAACCAGTTCAAAGTTACACTTAAGCATCTTGGTATTGAAGTCCGTTTTGCGGAAGATCTGGAACCAGAATCCTTCACAAAGTTAATTGACGATAAAACCAAAGCCATTTATGCTGAGTCAATAGGCAATCCATCGTTCAGAGTACCTGATTTTGAAGGATTAGCTAAAGTGGCCAATAACAATGGTGTGCCATTTATTGTAGACAATACATTTGGTGCAGGAGGATATTTCTGTCAGCCATTTCAACACGGAGTTAACATCATCACCCATTCTGCTACAAAATGGATTGGCGGACATGGCAACAGCATGGGTGGCGTAATTGTAGATGGCGGAAACTTCAAATGGGATAACGGTAGATTTCCATTACTAAACACACCATCAGAAGGTTACCACGGATTAATATTCACAAAAGAGTTTGGCAACCTTGCATTTATTGCCCGGGCAAGAGCTGAAATGCTACGCGACTTAGGTCCTGTGCAAAGCCCTTTCAATAGTTTTCTATTATTGCAAGGATTGGAAACGCTATCACTGCGGGCAGGAAAACAAGCAAGCAATGCCCTTTCATTGGCTAAATGGCTTGAGTTACATCCAAATGTTGAAATAGTGAACTACCCTGGAATGAGCTCACATCCAACACATGCCGAAGCAAATAAGTACCTTAAAAATGGTTATGGATGTGTATTAAGCTTTAATGTAAAAGGTGATTTTGCTAAAGCCTCAAAAGTGATAGATAACTTTAAACTAGCTGCACATATGGCAAACGTTGGTGACAACAGAACTTTAGTAATACAACCAGCTGCCACTACTCATCAGCAACTAAATGAGCAAGAACAAATCAAAGCTGGTGTGGCACCAACCCAAATAAGGGTTTCAGTTGGCGCTGAACATATTGACGACATTATTGCAGACTTCGAACAAGCTCTGCAGTAATTTGATTGATTTTTTTTAACAATAGCAATGAAAGCGAAACGCACGTTTAGTGTGTTTCGCTCTTTCAAAAAATATTAGAAAATGAGTACCAAAACAAAATCAAAAAGCTCACACACAATAAAAAAAATTGGTTTAGTAGATATCAAAACCGATGCAGGAATTATTAGAAAAATTGACATTGCTTACCAAACCTGGGGAAGACTAAATGAAAAACGAGACAATGTTATTTGGATTAATCACGGATTAACGGCTGATACAAATGCTAAAGAATGGTGGCCAAACATGATTGGTCCGGGTAAAGCATTTAATACTGACCTTTATTACATCATATGCCCGAATATTCCAGGGTCATGCTATGGCTCAAGCGAGCCACATGAAATTCTATTGAAAAACAACAACAAAAATGTACAATTAGGGCCTAAAGAAATTGCGCAGGTTTTCCACCAAATAGCTAAAAAATTAAATTTCAAACAAATTTATGGTCTTTCAGGTGCTTCAATAGGCGGGTTTATTGCGCTGGAATGGGCTATTCTGGCTAAAGAATATATTCGAAACCTGTTTTTGGTTGCCACAAGCTATTATGCTTCACCATGGAACAAAGCGCTTAATGAAACCCAGCGAATGGCCTTAGACAACAACAACGAAACAGAGGGACTGGCTGCCGCACGAGCTATTGCCTTACTGAGTTATCGAACGCCACAAAAATACAACCAGACTCAACAAGGCTTTAATGGTGATAAATCATCAAAAGCGGCTTCTTATCAAAGGTATCAGGGTTTAAAACTGACTCAAAGATTTAGTATTGAGTCCTATCGTTTCTTACTTAACTTTTTCGACCTGCACAATGCAGCGCAAGATGAAAAGAATATTTGGGATGTAATGTCTGAAATTACTGCAAACACTCTTGTAATTAGTATCACTTCAGATCTACTTTTCCCTACAGAAGAACAACTCTATCTGCATCAACTAATAGATAGAAGTAAGCTGGTAACAATAAGATCAGATTACGGACATGATGCTTTTCTTGTAGAAACTAAGGAAATCTCAAAAGCTATTCAATCATTTTTTATTCAATCTAAAACATCAAAACATGACAAATAAACAATTAAACATAGGCATTTTTGGCTTTGGTAATGTAGGTCAGGGACTTTACGAAGTACTCCAAAAGTCGCCATCTACAAAAGCATCGATTAAAAAAGTAGTCGTTAGACAAAAAAACAAAGCTCGATCTATTTCACAAGATTTGGTTTCGTTCAATCCTGACGACATTTTGCAAAATGCTGAAATAAATACAGTTGCAGAACTAATTGACAATGCTGACGATGCACTTAAAATAGTAACTCAAGCTCTAAAAGCTGGTAAAAATGTGGTTTCAGGAAATAAAAAAATGATTGCTGAAAACCTAACCAATCTTTTGGAATTACAAGTTGAAACTGGTTCTAGTCTTTTGTATGATGCCTCAGCTTGTGGGAGCATTCCTGTAATTCGCAATTTAGAAGAGTATTACGATAATGACCTTTTAAAAGGAATAACAGGAATATTAAATGGTTCGTCTAATTACATTTTGACACAAATGCATCGACATAATGCCTCATATAATAATGCATTGAAAGAGGCTCAGGAAAAAGGATTTGCAGAAAGCGATCCCACTTTTGATGTTGACGGCTATGATGCTATGTACAAACTAATTATACTGGCATTGCACGGATTTGGAACCATCGTAAAACCTGAAGATATTTTCTTTACAGGAATATCGAACATACAAGCATGCGACATTCAATTGGCGCGAGAAAAAGGCAAAAAAATCAAACTCATAGCCCGTGCATTTAAAACTGAAAATGTAAAAATTGCATTATTGGTTGCCCCGGCATTTGTTGGTCCAGAAAGCTATATCTATAACGTTGATGAAGAATTTAACGGTGTAATAATTGAAGGGGAGGCTTACGACGAGCAGCTTATGTTTGGGAAAGGAGCCGGAAGTCATCCAACCGGATCTGCCGTGCTTTCAGATATTACAGCAATGAGTTACAATTATAAGTATGAGTACAAAAAACGAAAGTTTTTCACACCCCCAACACAAACAAATGATGTTTCAATTAAAGTCTATTTCAGATACCAGCAGGCCAATGTGCCTGACCTTTTACCATTACAAAGTATTGAAGAACAATATTCTGGACCAAACTACCAATATACTGTAGGTACTGTAAAGCTTGCTGATTTATTGAATACTAAAGATATATTGCGTAAATTTGAGGTCTTTACTGCACTTCACGATTATAAGAGCAAGTAAAAAAACACCCAAAAGCAGCTGCCTTTGTTGGCAGTGGGTATTTCAAAAAGCAAATCATTTTTGAATGAAGTAATAAAAATGGTTCTATGCTTTTAAAATAGAAAAGTTGCAAGATTCTAAGTTTAAGGGTAATTAAAGACAGATCAAATATATGGTAAACAAAGCAGACATTTTTAAGGCCGTACAGGAACGTATTCTTGTACTCGATGGTGCCATGGGTACAATGCTCCAGGCATATAAATTCGAAGAAGAAGACTATCATCACGAAAGCATTCCGGAAAGTGGAGAAAACTATAAGGGCAATAATGAGTTGTTAAATATCTCTCACCCAGAAGCTGTGCATGAAATCCACCGCAAATATCTGGAAGCAGGTGCTGACATACTGGAAACCAACACATTCAATGGAAATTCCATTTCGCAGGCAGATTACGGTTTAGAAAAAGAAGAAATAGTCTACAAATTGAACTTTGAAGCAGCGAAATTAGCTCGCAAAGCAGCAGACGAATTTAGCACTGCAGAGCGACCTCGCTTTGTTGCGGGATCTATGGGACCGACAAACCAAACGGCATCACTTTCGCCAGATGTGAGTAATCCGGGTTTTCGGAAAGTAAACTTCGATCAACTTGTGGCAGCCTACAAAACGCAGGCAGAAGCATTAATTGACGGAGGAGTTGACGCACTGCTTGTTGAAACCATTTTTGATACACTAAATGCTAAGGCAGCACTATTTGCCATTGAAGAAGTCAACGAAGCTAAAGGAACCAACATTCCTGTGATGGTTAGTGGCACTATTACCGACGCCAGCGGAAGAACATTGAGTGGACAAACCCTGGGAGCTTTCTACAATTCGATGAAGCATGGTAATATTTTATCATTTGGTCTGAATTGCGCTATGGGTGCAGAACAGCTTACACCATATATCGAAGAATTATCAAACATGGCATCCATTTTTACAAGTGCTCACCCAAACGCAGGATTGCCAAACGAACTTGGAGAATACGATCAATCTGCCCGTCAAATGGCTGAATTAATTGAAAGCTTTTTGCAAAAAGGATTTGTAAATATCATTGGTGGGTGTTGTGGAACAAGACCAGACCATGTGAAAGCCATTGCTGAAGTAGCTGCTAAATATCCACCACGCAAAGTACCTGAATACAAACCTGTAACCAGATTCAGTGGATTAGAGTTACTCGAAGTTACAAAAGACACCAACTTTGTCAATATAGGTGAGCGTACTAACGTTGCGGGATCGAAAAAATTTGCCCGATTAATTCGTGAGGAAAAATACGATGAAGCATTGGATGTAGCTCGTAACCAGGTCGATGGGGGCGCGCAAGTTATTGACGTTTGTATGGACGACGCCATGCTAGACGATGAAAAAGCGATGGTGAACTTCCTGAACCTCATCGCATCAGAACCAGATATTTCGAGAGTTCCAATCATGATTGACTCATCGCGCTGGAACGTAATTGAAGCTGGTTTAAAATGCGTACAAGGAAAATCTATCGTAAACTCTATTAGCCTGAAAGAGGGTGAGGAAGATATGATAAAAAAAGCAAAAACCATAAAAAAATATGGAGCTGCTGCGGTTGTAATGCTGTTCGATGAGCAAGGACAAGCTGATGTGTTTAAACGTAAAATAGAAATAGCTGAACGCTCTTATAAAACATTGACCGAAAAAGCAGGATTTCCTCCGGAAGATATCATTTTTGATCCAAATGTATTGGCCATTGGAACTGGCATTGAAGAGCATAATGGATATGCCGTTGATTTCATTAAAACTTGTACA
>PKTE01000174.1 GCA_002869335.1 Salinivirgaceae bacterium
CTAAAAGATTAAAAAGAATTGCAATAATTGTGAAGTAATTTGGGGTGCTTATTAAAGTAAAAACTCATACATCAAAATATAAAAGTGTCAATAGTTAATACTCTTGCATGTATGGGTTTGGCATTTATGAATAATTTTTATTTTCAGTATATAATTGATATCTTGTTTTTTAGAAAATGTTAGCAAGAACGGTATTTATTTTTTTACATTAATTAATGAATTATGAAAAAGACATTGATTGTGATTTTATTCCTGATAATAACAGGTATTGAATTAATAGCGCAAGGTAATCTATACTGTGCAACTTCCGATAATAAGTTGTGGGTTCGACCCGCTGAGCAAAGTAATGTGGACTGGAGTCAAATCGGCCATGCATATTCAGTAGTTACGTTAACCGGACTAAATGATAAGCTTTATTGTGTAACCTCCGATAACAAGTTGTGGGCTCGCGACGCTGTGCATAATGAGATAGATTGGACTCAAATTGGGCATGCCAACTCAGTAGTGGCACTTGCAGGTGTTAATGATAATCTATATTGTGTGACTTCGGATAATAAACTATGGGTTCGAAAGGCTGGTCCTGGCGATTTGAAATGGAATCATATTGGTCATGCTAATTCAGTTGTCGCTATGGCAGGTGTTAATGGCAAACTTTACTGTGTGACTTCTGATAATAAACTATGGGTTCGGGAACCTGTACATCAAGATATTGATTGGACTCTGATAGGTCATGCTAACTCAGTAATTGCATTGGCAGGTCTTAATGGTAAACTTTACTGCGTTACCTCAGATAATAAGTTGTGGGTTCGTGATGCTGTTCATAATAATATGGACTGGACTCAAATAGGCCATGCAAATGGAGTTGTGGGACTTGGTGCTTTATAAAAATAAAGCTTGTTTAAAATGCTTTAAAATGAGAAATACTAAATTTAGAATTTTACAGATTGCGTTAATATTTCCTCTGGTTTTTATATTCCAAAATTGTAAAAAAGATGATGTAAAAGATAATGATAACAATGGCATAACCTTACCTACTGGTGTAGCATACTATCTTACCAATCCGGACAAGTCAAGTTTACTGGAATTAACCACAAGTGGCATTTCAACAATGACAGAAAACTACAACTATACGGTTACTGTTTCTGAAGAAACTACCTACCAGGAGATGGACGGTTTTGGATTTACTCTGACGGGTGGTAGTGCAATTTTAATTAACGGTATGTCCTCTGCTTCCAGGGCTGATTTATTGCAAGAGTTATTTGGAAATGGAGCAAATGATATTGGCATCAGTTATTTGAGAGTAAGTATAGGTTCGTCCGATTTGGATCCGACAACTTTTAGTTATAATGATCTACCCAGCGGTCAAACAGATGTTAACCTGGATAATTTTTCATTAAGTCCGGATATGACCAATTTAATTCCGGTTTTGAAGGAGATTTTACAGATCAATCCCGATATTAAAATTTTGGGCTCACCCTGGTCTGCACCCACATGGATGAAAAGTAATGGTAATACTGTTGGGGGAGAGTTGTTGCCACAATATTACGATACTTATGCTAACTATTTTGTGAAATATATTGAGGGAATGGCCAGTGAAGGTATTGTAATTGATGCCATTACAATTCAAAATGAGCCAGAAAATCCGTACAATAACCCTAGCATGGTAATGACTGCAGAGCAACAAAAAGTATTTGTTAGAGATCACTTAGGGCCTGTTTTTGCTACTCAAAATATTACAACAAAAATTATCCTTTTTGATCATAATCTGGATCATACAGATTATCCTATTTCAATTATGAATGATCCTGCAGCAAAGAGCTATGTAGATGGATCAGCTTTTCATTTGTATGCAGGAAATATTGACAATATGTCTTTAGTGCATGAGGCTCACCCCGATAAAAATGTATATTTTACAGAACAATGGATGCAAGCCCCGGGCGATTTTTATGGTGATATTAATTGGCACATGAGAAACCTATTGATTGGTGCACCGCGAAATTGGAGCAGAAATGTCTTAGAGTGGAATTTGGCAAGTGATCCAAATAACGACCCACACACAGCGGGCGGATGTACTGAATGTCTGGGTGCAATTACAATCGACGGGAATTCAGTTACCCGAAATCCTGCCTATTACGTGATAGGTCATTCTTCAAAGTTTGTTCCAGCTGGTTCCGTAAGAATCGAATCCAATACCTCTTCCAATTTCCCGAGTGTTGCCTATAAAACACCTCAAGGAAAGATCGTGGTTATGGTATTGAATGGTTCTGGCGCTGCAAATTCAATTAATATTGATGCTGGCGAAGAACCAATTACTGTAGATTTGCCCGAAGGTGCAGTTGGTACATTTATTTGGGATTAGGATTAGACGAAGAATAGGGCGTAGTATTTCATAATAGGATATTATAAAAAATACATTGAATTAGCAGACGAAGCCACACCACTGCCATTAAAAGAAACTGTATGAAGATTATTAAAATTGATGACGGCATTGAGCTTAAACAAATAGAAATAGCGGATGCTATAGATATTTTTAATACCATTGACTCGCAACGAGAATACCTTGTGAAATTGTCACAGAAAACTAAACCACATACTATCCGGCTGATATCAGGTTTCTATTTCAATAAGCTCTATACTTCTCCAAAGTCTGCTTCTTTGTCCAGATCTGGTGTATCGGATTTCCATACTTTATAGAATTCGTAGTCCAACCAATTAATTTCATTTTCTGAGCAATCGACCTTTGGGTATAAAGGTTTCTTTTTCCCTTTAATAAAGAAACCTATTCTAAAGTAATACTTCCTATCACTTACCTTTTGAAGATATTTCCGAATTTCAATAATCTTATCTCTGGTATACTTTTTTTTGAACCACTTCTTTCCTAAAACCTTTCCATAATATAAGCCTTCTGCATCCAGAATAATGCGATAACCACCATAAATCTCCCAGATTCCTTTTCGGATAAGAAGCATCCCGATAATAGTAAAGAGGGTCAAAAAACCAATCAAGGCTGGTTCCATGTTTTCAACATTGGGAGGTGGTTGACTACTGTCAAATGCATTTGTAAAGCCCATTAGGTATCCCAGAAAAATAAAGGTCAAGCCTATGATACTTAAGAGAATACCAAAGCCTCTTGCATCTCGATTTAATGTAAGATCAATACTATGACCCTCAGATGCAATAATGTCACCTGGTTCAGTTGCTTCTTTTGGTTTCCTTATTTTTTTTGGTGGAGGAAGTTCATAATTTGCTAAACCAGGGAAATCTTGATTTACACCGGTACATTTTCTTCGACAATATATTCTGTTCCTGTCAGGATAAATATCATGTCGGTCAACCTGAGAATCACAAACTGGACAACGAATAATTTTTAACATAATAAGATTTTAGGTTAAGAAATAAATACGCAATTTGATTTAGTAATTTAGGTGATGTGTTTGATTATATGCAAGTTACGATATTTATTCAATAGATGGCTAAACTTTTAATCAATAAGTAGAATGGGACACCTTATGAAAAATACTTAACGGTTATATAGAAAGAAATTAGGCATCTGAATACATACATCATACACCTCAAAATCTGCCAGGTAATTGACGATAGTTAAATTGGTTTAGAGGACTATATAAAACCAGTTTTAGCTATAAAGCTAACTATCTGTGCGATAGCTTGTAATACATTGTAAGCTAATCGGTTAGTCGTAAAGTTTCAACATGTGATGACAATGCACTTTTTTAGGCTCTTCGGGGTAACACAGCATTTGACTTAATTAAATTTTTTCGGACACATTTAAGTTCACTTTTAAAATAAATTAAGCAAGTGTTACCCCTATTTGTAACCAGAGACTGCGGATATTACGAAAAGAGTGCCCATTTGAAAAGAAAAAAAACGTAGCAAGTAATCTATTTAATATATCTTTATAGTAAAATACACTGCTTATTCAAAATTATGAATCGTAACTTCAGAATATTCTTTTTTATTACTGTCATCGGTATACTTTTTATTACAAGTTGTAAGAACTCAACATCTGTTTATAAGCAATGGCATACGGTTACACTTTCTTTTAAAGGCCCTGAAACTTCAGAAACTGCAAAGGAAAATCCGTTTTTAAACTACAGGTTAAGTGTAGTATTTCAAAATGGAGAAACCAAATACACCATACAAGGTTTTTATGCAGCCGACGGAAATGCGGCAGAAACCGGTTCTAAGCAAGGTAATATTTGGCAAGTGCGATTTACCCCGGATAAACTGGGCAAATGGTCTTACTCGGCTCAGCTAAGCCAGGGAGACAGTATTGCACTTAGCGATGATTTAAATGCAGGCAAAGCGCTGCCAATCTCAAATGCCGCCGGAGATTTTCAAGTGGTAAAGACGGATAAAGAAGGGGCTGATTTTAGAGCATATGGACGAATAGTAGCATCTGACGGATATTATAAATTTCGTGATACCGAAAAATATTGGCTTAAAGCCGGAACTAACAGTCCTGAAAACCTGTTGGCTTATGTTGATTTTGATGATACCTATCGCATAAAAGCAGAAGTCAGAGATGGAGAGGCAGCCGCACCTACTACTATTCATACGTATGAACCACACCTCAAAGATTGGAAAACCGGAGATCCTACGTGGAAAAACGGAAAAGGGAAGTCACTAATAGGAGCCGTCAATTATTTGGCTTCAAAGGGTATGAACGCCGTCTATTTCCTAACCCTAAACATTTTGGGCGATGGAAAAGATGTATGGCCTTATGTGAGCCCCGATGATTTTACCCGATTTGATGTGAGCAAATTAGATCAATGGGAAATCGTATTTGAATACATGCAATCAAAAGGCATTTTATTGCATGTGGTTTTACAGGAAACAGAAAATGAAACGATGCTCGATAATGGAGATACAGGATCCATGCGCCAATTATACTTTAGGGAACTTATAGCAAGGTTCGGTCATCATTTGGGATTGGTGTGGAATCTGGGTGAAGAGAATGGTCCGGTACCCTGGGCGAAAGATATGCCCGCTCAGAATGACGCACAACGAAAAGCAATGGCGAAATTTATTAAAAAACATGACCCGTATAACCATCCGGTTGTATTACATACCCTACCTAATGAAGAAATCAGAAAAGATATTTTGAACAACATCCTTGGGTACGAATATCTGGATGGTATATCACTACAGCATGCCGAAAGAGTAACAGCGCCTGAAGCAGTATTTGACCTTAAAGCAAAATCAGACAGTATAGGTCACCCATGGTTGATCACTATGGATGAAATTGGAATGTGGTATGATGGTGCCATGACAGATGCCGAAGATCCAAATCATCCTACACTTCAGCGGTACGCTCTTTGGGGCACTTTATTATCGGGAGGAGCAGGGGTAGAATGGTATTTTGGTGCAAAGCATCCACATAATGATTTAAGTTCGGAAGATTGGCGGCAGAGAGATCGTCTTTGGGAAATTACAAACTATGCTAAAGTTTTTTTTGATACGTACTTACCTTATTGGGAAATGAAACCTAATCCGGAATTAATTAATACACCGGGGGCTTACTGTTTAAGTAAAACAAATGAGATTTATGCTTTATATATACCAAATTATAAATCTTCTAAGATTAACTTGCAAAAGACAACAGGAGAGTTTCAGGTATATTGGTATAACCCTTTCACAGGTGGTGAGTTTAAAACTGGAGCAGTAGCATCTGTTATGGGAGGCGAAGAGGTAGATTTGGGTAATCCTCCATCAAGAATTGGTGAAGACTGGGTAATTCTATTATCTAAAAATATTTACAGGAGAAAAAAATAATGAAAAGAACTCTTATCCTTCTTATGCTTTCTTTAACTTTTGCCTGTTCGGAAAAAGTCTCCAAGCTAAAGCTGCCTGACTACATAACCCTGGAACAGGAAATCGGCGAACGACCTGACTGGCATCCAACCAGCTCTGATAAGTATATTTTTGTGGATAAACCCGGAGGCAAACCTTTTGAGAAAACGATTTCCACTGGCAAAGTACGATCAATCCTCCCTCCGGACTGCGATAATTGCAAAATGTGGCGGGTCTACTACCTAAAGAATGGCAATTACCTAATGACCATTGGACCTACTCGAGATAGTGCAACAATTCATTTTGTTGATAAAGACCTTGACAAACCTGCATGGAACACAGGTATTATTGCTCATGAAGGTCTTGCAGTTTCCGGACATACTTGGCAACTTGCATGGACTAATGGTCCTGATATCCATTATGGGGAGATCGTTTATAGTGATGATGGAGTGCCCACAATAGAGAATGTTAGGGTTATCCTCAATGTGGACGAACTCAAGGAACGAGACAAGGCAATACCAGGTGAAGGAGTTGGGGCAACCCGCTATTTGGATTATCATGAACCACAGAACTGGAGACCACCATACGACAGAGAACTAATTTTCAGTCGTTATGGTACATCAACCACCGACAAATACTCATGCGAGGCATGGATTTGGAATATGGATACAGACTCGGTCAAAAACATATCCAATCGTCACGAATACTATGACGAACCTGAAGGTGTATTTCCCGATGGTCAATATACTTTAGTAGAATGCGATATGTTCCTCCCTGTTAGCCAACATGCTCAGATTTTAGACCTATACATGATGCCGCTCGACAGCAACGGCAAAAACATGGTTCGGCTTACTCACTTTGCCGACTACAAAATGCCCAATAGTGATGTCACTTACAAGGCAAATCAGGGAGTCATTTCTGAAGATGGGAAATATATGCTTTTTGGTGAAGGCCGCTCCAATACTAACGACCGCCCTGGCACCGGATTTGGAATATATCTGTTCAATTTTGAGGCATCAGGCATTAATGTAAATCCCGGAGTTGGTGTTGACACATCCACAATTGACCCATAGAGATCTGGCAATAGTCTGGGAGGCGTTTAAACAGACCAGTAAAAAGTCTGCCCTGCCACAAATAATTGAATAATAAAAAAGTCAAGGTACTAATAAAAAATAAAGGTTGGATAGGTGATTTAAAGTACCCAACGACCCATATTTAATTTGTAGGCAAATCATTTCTAAAGAAAAGTAAGACTCCCTTTTATTTGCATTTCTATGTTTAGTTAAATTAGATATTGTTTTAATTTGCCTGTAAGTCACTTTTTTGGTCTTGTTTGTGATTCGGCCTCACAATCTGGTGGATTAACCTTAAACTAAAAGAGCCCAGAAGACAAAAGACGAGCCTTCAAATAAAGAAAGTCGGAGTTTAAGCATCCCTTTTTTTACAAAAAAAATGAAATAGCGTTTCCCTCACCAAGCAAGGGCTAACGCCTCATGTTCGCATAATCAATTGATATTAAGATAAATTACTTGATCCCATTTAAATATTATTTTGTATCTTATATACATATTTTAATATCTTATTATATGTTATTAGTAATCAAAATTCTTTAGATATGGAAGATTCTAGTATGTACCATCCGAGCGAGGAAATAAAAAATGAAGCTAACGTTAAGGAATACGAAAAACTCTACAAGTATTCAATCGAAAACCGCGAAAAGTTTTGGGAAGAACAGGCTGAAGAACTGGAATGGTTTAAAAAATGGGACAAGGTATTGGATGATAATAATAAGCCTTTTTATAAATGGTTTGTGGGTGCAAAAACCAATATTATTCATAATGCTATTGATCGGCATCTAAAAACAGCTACACGGAATAAACTTGCAGTTATATGGGAAGGTGAAAATGGCGACTTAAGAACTTTTTCTTACCATGCCCTTGATCGTGAAGTAAGCAAAATGGCGAATGTGTTAAAGAGTATGGGTGTTAAAAAAGGAGATATAGTAACCATTTACATGCCTCAAATTCCTGAACAGATTTTTGCTATGTTGGCTTGCGCAAAAATTGGCGCTGCACATAGTGTGGTTTATGGTGGATTCAGCGCTGAAGCACTCCTGGAGCGTATTCGTGATGCACAAAGTCGGGTTGTGGTTACAGCCGACGGCGGTTTTAGACGAGGAAAACCTACTCCGCTCAAAAGTATTATAAATGAAGCCATTGAAATGTGTTCTGTGGTAGATGTAGTTATTACTGTAAAACGTACCGGTGAAGAGGTATTCATGCGTAACGATCGCGATTATTGGTATCATGATTTGGTAAATCTGCCTATTGCTTCTCCGAAATGCGAAACAGAAGTTATGAATTCTGATGATATGCTCTTTTTGCTATATACTTCAGGTTCTACAGGTAAACCAAAAGGCCTTGTTCATACTCATGGCGGTTACAGTGTGTATACTTCAACAACGCATCGAATGGTATTTGATGTAAAACCATATGATCGTTGGTGGTGTGCTGCTGATCCCGGGTGGATAACTGGTCATAGTTATATTGTATATGCCCCATTAATCAACGGTTCCACAATGTTTATGTACGAAGGTGCTCCAAATCACCCATACCCTGATCGCTGGTGGAAAATGGTTGAAAAATATGGTATCACTATTTTATACACATCGCCTACGGCAGTTCGGGGATTGATGCGTTATGGTGAATCTTGGGTTAATCGACATGATATTAGTTCACTTCGACTCTTAGGCTCAGTAGGTGAACCAATTAATCCCGAAGCCTGGAAATGGTATTACCGAGTAGTTGGAAAAGAAAAATGTCCCATTATGGATACCTGGTGGCAAACTGAAACAGGTGGATTAATGCTTACGCCACTTCCAATTACTCCGTTGAAACCTGGCTCGGCAACCAGGCCATTTTTTGGAAATGAATTTGCCGTAGTTGATGAAAATGCTCAGGAGGTAAAATCCGGAGAAAAAGGATCATTGGTTATAAAAAATCCATGGCCTGGAATGGCGGTTACCATTCATAACGACGAAGATCGTTTTGTGGAGACTTATTGGAAAAAGTATGAGAAACAAGGTTGGTATCATCCCGGCGATGCTGCCCGAAAAGACGAAGACGGTTACTATTGGATTATAGGACGAACCGACGATGTAATAAAAGTAAGTGGTTACCGATTGGGAACAGCAGAAATTGAATCAGCTCTGGTTAGTTTTGACGACATTGCTGAGGCAGCTGCCATTGCTTTGCCGCATGAGCTCAAAGGAAATGCAATTCATGTGTACGCTATTTTGAAAGCTGGTTTGAGTGGTTCTAGAGAATTAGAGGTCAAAGTGAAAAATCATGTCGCCGAAGTAATGGGCCCTATTGCTAAACCTGAAAGTGTAACTTTTGTAGATAAACTTCCTAAAACGCGCTCTGGAAAAATAATGAGGCGTGTTCTGAAAGCCAGAGCACTTGGTGAAGATGAAGGTGATTTAAGTACGTTGGAAGAGTAATCAGAATAAATGAGACTTAAACCTAACCGGTTTTTAAAACCTGTTAGGTTTTTTTTGTTATGTTGTTTTAGTTGAAAAATCTTCATTAGAAATAGAAGAGAAACTGGAAAATCAAAAACATTAGGAACTAATAAAGAAAGAGGAACCGGATTGGGCTTGATACTTTGTAAAGAATTTGTTGAGGTGCATGATGGAAAAATATATGTAGCAAGTGAAGTTGGAAAAGGGTCAACCTTTTCGTTTACTCTGCCAAATCATGGCTAACTTAATTTAATATTGTATGTTTAATCTATTATTCTAAAGTTGAATTAAAAAAATCAAAATGAGTGAAACCATTATTTTAAAGAAAAAACCAATAATTGAATTTCAATTTCGCGATAATGGTTTTGAATTAATCGATAAGCAGTCGCAGCAGAATAGTGGCTTTTATAATTATGAAGATATAGAATCTGTTGATTTGAATAAGGCATGGTTTCCGCGCTTAGCTAAGTGGATGAAGATATTGACATGGGTTTTAAATGGAGTTCCATATTTTCAAGATGCAAAATCCTATAAAAAGTCAAATATCATTATTCATGCTAAAACCATAAAGATTGGAATTGTTTTGGAAAACCCCTATATGGCTGATAAAGCAAGAAAATTGAAGAAGATGTTGGATGCAAAAAACTTGAAAAACTAAAATCATTCAACTTTAATCATGGAAATTCAATTGTCCAAATTCCAGAAACCAAATTCCAAAATTTGATATACACTTTTCGATTAGGCTCAGATTGTGCCCTTAAGAACTTGTTTCGCTTAGTGCCTTCTTTACACAGACTGTGTAGTGTAGTATCCAATATGTAAATCCCCAATCCCAAATCCAATATCCCCGATCTAATATTTAATCCACCATCCACCATCCAATATCCAATATCCAAGATCCCTTCATGTTCACATCCGCACATTTTTTAATTCATTTTCAATAATTTATGGTTTCTGTTTAATTTAGCTTGTGATATCTCACAATTCTATAGAGTTAAATACAAAATTATAAAACAGATGAATTTTAAATCTCTACTTATTTCTTGTGTTATAGGAGTACTAGTCGTTTTTGCTCCACAAGAATCTTTTGCGAAAAAGAAAAAAGACGACGATAAAGAAGAAACTAAAAAAGATACCGTAGTAGGTAAAATCGGTGCGTTAAAATGGCGCAATATTGGACCTGCATGGGCCAGTGGTCGTATTGCTGATTTTGCAGTAAATCCTAAAGATCATTCTGAATATTATGTGGCTGTGGCTTCTGGTAATGTATGGAAAACTACAAATCACGGCGTTACTTTTAAGCCAATTTTTGATAGTTACGGTGCATATTCGATTGGTTGCGTTACGATGGATCCAAATAATTCAAATGTGGTTTGGGTAGGTACAGGTGAAAACAATCACCAGCGTGCTCTGGGCTATGGTAATGGCGTTTATAAATCTGCTGATGGCGGAGGGTCTTTCAAAAATATGGGATTAAAAGAGAGTCGCCAAATTGGTGATATCGTTATTGATCCACGTAACTCAGATGTTGTATTTGTTGCAGCTGAAGGTTCCGCATGGGGTCCAGGTGGAGACCGTGGTTTGTACAAAACTACTGATGGAGGTAAAAATTGGAAAAAAGTATTGGAGATTTCTGAAAATACAGGTGTAAACAATGTGGTAATTGACCCTTGTAATCCTGATGTAATGTATGCTACTTCAGAGCAACGTCGTCGTCATCATTTTACTAAAATTGGTGGTGGACCAGAATCTGCGGTATATAAATCAACAGATGGTGGTGAGAACTGGAGAAAAATAATGAAAGGGTTGCCTTCTGTGCATCTTGGTGGAATGGGTATCGATGTGTCACCAGTTGATAATAATGTAGTGTATTTGATAGTAGAAGCGGCACTTGACAAAGGTGGTTTTTACCGTTCTACAAATCAGGGTGAGAGCTGGCAGCGTATGAGTGATCATACTTCAAGTGGTCAGTACTACAACGAAATTTATTGTGATCCTGTTGATGTGGATAAGGTATATAGCGTTGAAACTTTTTCTCATTATACTGAGGATGCAGGTAAAACATGGAAGAGAATTTCTACTAAATATCGCCACGTAGATGATCACGCACTATGGATTAATCCAAATGATAATCAACACTTTATTATCGGTGGTGACGGTGGTGTATATGAAACATACGATGGTGGCAAAACTTTTAACTTTAGAGCCAATTTGCCTGTTACCCAATTTTACAGAGTAGCTGTTGATAATGAGTATCCATTCTATAATGTATATGGTGGTACACAGGACAATAACTCAATGGGTGGTCCATCGCAAACTACAGCTCGACGTGGTATTAAAAACGACGATTGGTTTGTAACTATGGGTGGTGATGGTTTCTTTGCAGCTATTGACCCAACCGATCCTAATATTGTCTATACAGAGTATCAGTATGGTAACATGTATCGTTACGATAAAAAATCTGAGGAAACTGTAAAAATAAAACCGCTTGAAGGAAAAGATGATTTGGCGTATAAATGGAATTGGAATACACCTTTAGTATTAAGTAATCATGATCATAAAACATTATACACAGCTGCAAATAAGGTGTTTAAGTCTACAGATCGTGGAAATAGCTGGAAGGTTATCAGCGATGATCTTACAGCACAAATTGATCGCAACACCTGGAAAGTAATGGGTAAGTATTGGAGTGCTGAGGCAGTTAAAAAAGATGTTTCAACATCTCAGTTCGGTACTATTGTATCATTGAGTGAATCTCCAGTTCAAAAAGGATTACTCTATATTGGAACGGATGACGGTGTAATTCAGGTAACTGAAAATGATGGGGAATCATGGACGAAAATTTCAACTTTCCCAGGCGTACCAGATTATACATATGTTAGTGATGTATATGCCGACAGGTATGATGCAAACGTAGTGTATGCAACATTCAATAACCTTAAACGTGATGATTTTAAGCCTTACGTATTAAAAAGTAGCGATAAAGGAAAATCATGGACATCAATAACCGAAGGTCTTGATGAAAATGGTTCAGTACATACAATTATACAAGATCATAAGAAAAAAGACTTGATGTTTTTAGGTACTGAGTTTACGGCATATTTCAGTCTGAATGGTGGTCAAAAATGGCATAAACTTAAAAAAGGATTACCTACAATTGCTGTGATGGATATGGATATTCAGCAGCGTGAGAATGACCTTGTAATTGCTACGTTTGGTCGCGGTTTCTATATTATAGATGACTATTCTCCATTACGCTCATTAACTGAAGAGTTATTAAAAACTGATGCGTATCTTTTTGAAGTGCCTGACGCATTGCAGTATGTGCAAACTCGCAGTAGGGGTAATCAAGGTGACGATTATTACTATGCTGCAAATCCTGAATATGGTGCAATTTTTACATATTATTTGAAAAAGGCGCCTAAAACAAAACAACAAGTTAGACGCAAAAAAGAGAAAAAACTGTTTAAAGATGGTGAGCGTATTCCACAACCTACCTGGAGAGAATTAGAATTAGAAGAACTTGAAGAATCTGCCCATTTAATTTTTACTATTAAAAATGCTGCTGGAGAAATAGTTCGGAAAATCAATAAAGCGCCATCTTCAGGAATGAATAGAATAAATTGGGACTTACGCTATACTGCTAAATACCCAATGCGCTCAAAAGATAAGTTTGACCCTATGAAAACTGGTGGCTCTGGTGTAATGGCTGCCCCTGGTAAATATACAGTTGAGTTAGCCATGTGGGACGATGGAGTGATAACTGAATTGGCTGGTCCAGAGGAGTTTAATGTAGTTCCATTGAAAAACACCACATTACCAGCCCAGAATCGTGAAGAAATGGTGGCATTTATGGATAAAGTAATGAAAATGTATGGAGCTGTATCTGGGGCAAATAGTCTGAATAGTCAATTAATTAAACGCGTAGCTACAATGCAACAAGCAATTTATGCTACTCCAAATGCACCTGTTGAATTGGCCGATAAAGCTCGCAAACTTGCTGAAGAATTGGAAGATATTCGCTTTGAATTCCACGGTGTTGAAGCAAAAGCCAGTTGGGAAGAGATCCCTCCGGCAAAAATTCCATTGATGGAGCGTATGAGTAATTTAGCATGGATGCATTATAGCTCAACATCTGATATTACAAAAACAGCTAAGGAGCAATATGAAATAATGAAAGAGATATTCCCTCCAGTTGTTGAACAATTGAAGAAATTAGCTGAAGAGAAGATACCAGCCTTGGAAGCTGAGTTAGATAAAATAGGAGCACCATGGACACCAGGACGTATTCCTGAATTGGAATAATCAGGAATTGGGGTTACTAACAAATGATTACAAATTAAAAGCCATCTGAAAAGATGGCTTTTTTTATGTTCTGCGTATCATTTTAATTTCAATTGCACTAATTCATACAAGTTGTAAAGTAACATGTAGTCTAATCCGTTATATTCCCATGGCTGTGTTGCTGGATCATTTTTATTAATGATATAATCTTTTCCTGCAGGTTTTACCAATCTTTTCCCTGCCGACCAAAATGGTTCAGGATGGTCTTTTTTGTTGATTTTTCCATCACTGTTAGTGTCGTATAAGCTTCTCCATTGTCCTTCTGTGGGGGCTTCGTTTAGTCTTAGTGCAATGTAATTTAAAAATTTTCTATAGGCAGGTTTTTGAAAGTCAATTTTAGGCTCATGCAATAAAATAAAAAGTAAAGGAAAATGTACGTATGTATATTCTTGATAAGTTTCATCTAAGCCGTTATTATATTTTTTTGCACACCGATTACACCAGTATAAAAGTTCATCAAATGATTGAGCATATTGCCTGTTACTAATGGTTGCCAGAGCTAGTTTTGCATGATCGTTAAAATGTTTATATCCTGGAAGTGGTAGCTTTAATTTCAGTGTTGGTCGAATACCATAGCGCAAATCTCCAAACTTTTGCTCTGTTATTTCATTCATTGCCTCCCCAAAAAGTCGGGCATTGAAAATTAGATCGATTGGCTTTCCACCTCGTTTTACAATCTTTTTTGTGGCCGGATTTACTATTGCCCACATTTTTATAGGAATTTTTAGTCCTGCAACATTTAGAATTACTTTAGAGTGCATTCTCTTTGCAATTCGTGCAACTATTTTTTGAGACCAATAGTCAGGAGTAACATACTCGCCTTCTCCATCCATAAATTTTCGGTCTGTTTTTACGAGCTTTTGTGTGAGTGCCAATCCCTGCAAGTAGTTCCAAACCTGATCCTGACTCATTTCTCCGTGCTTCCAATAATCACAATAAACCAAAGGCGTTTTCTCAAAGGTTTTGATTCCTCTTTCCCTCCAAAAAGTAGGGATGCTATCTGTGAAAATCTCAATACGGGTAACATCATCTCTAATGAAAAATCCGTTGAGACTACCTTTGGGATAAGGGTATTCAACTATAATTGAGTCATCTATTTTTTTCAATTTCTCAGCACCCAAATCGTATCTTATTTCAGCCAAATAATCCAGGCGTTCAATAGTACGCAATACATTAACAATATCTATCAGACAATTTGCTTTTGCCGCGGAATCATTTTTTATATCATGAATGGCATATTCAGTTGCCAAAGAAGCTAAATAAAATCCTATTGTATGTCCTGCGTCTGTCCAATGAATTTCGCCTGAGTTTTCAAATCCCGGAAACGGGTTTCTTTTATGGGCTGGGATATAGGTTCCGTAATGCGGAAAGGTCAGAGGATCTTTTTTAATGAGGAAGTAGGTTTCAAGCTTCTTTTTATAGATTATGTATTTCTCATGGTTGAGTTCAAGAGTTTGGGCAATTAAGTTAAAATGCGTTAATATGATAATACAAATGGTTAAAATAATATTTGCAGATGATACTTTCATGCATCAAATGTATAGAATAATTTTTAGTGAATATTCTTTCAAGTTTAAGTTTTCAGTTGTAAATTTATCTGTAAGAAATAGACATCATGAATAAAACACAGTTTCTAAAATACCTCATAGTTTCAATTTGCTTTCTATTAATTATAAATAAAAGCTATTCTCAAAACGACTTAAATGTTAACGCTGATTCTATTAAAATTTATAAACTAATTAACGAAAGTGATTACTATCTTAATAATGGCGAAATTGATAAAGCCATTGAATTAGGTAAGGAAGCTGTTGAGTATACCGATAGTTTAAATAATCCATTATATATCATTGATGCTGCAAGTAATTTAGGCGTTATTTATTATAATTCAAATGACTTTGATTTGGGTCTTGAGCTGCTGGAGGGTGCTTTAAAGATTGCTAAGGAAAATAATTTAAAAGAACAGGAGATTATAGTATATACGAATATCGGTGTTATATATAATCTGCAATCATTATCTGATAAAGCTTTGGAGTATTATCAAATGGCAAAAGAGCTTTCAGAAGAAATTAATGATAAAGACAAGCTAGCAGCATCACTATCTAATATTAGCAATGTATATGGACAACTAGGTAAGTATGATAAGGCTACACCTTTAATTTTTGAGGCGCTGAAGATTGATGAGGAATTGGGTAATAATGATAGGGTTGCTAATTCTTTGAATAACTTGGGCAATATCTATTATTTTCAGGAAGACTACGAAAAGTCATTGGAGTATTATCTCAAATCGTATGAAATGGCAAAAGCAGCAAGTAATGTTAGATATATAGCTATGCCATTAGCAAATATTGGAGATGCTTATATGATGTTAGGAGATTATGATTTAGCTCTTGAATATTTAAACAAAGCATTGGAGATTTTTAACAGTTTAAATGATAGAACCAGCGTGGCTGCTTTGTATGATTATTATGTGAATATATATCTTGAAATGAATCAATTAAATAAAGCTAAAGAGTATTTAAATAAACAACTTGAAATTTATACTGAAATAGAAAATAAAGAAGGAATGATTGGTTTGTATGGAAACTTAGGCCAAATTAATGAAAAAGAGGGGGATTATAAAGCGGCTTTAAATAACTATTATAAATCTTTAATATTAGCAAGGCGTGCAGGTGGATTTGAATTTTTAAAAAGTATTTATCAGTCTATATATCAGATTTATAATAAGCAGGACGAGGCTGATAGTGCATTGAAATATGTTGAGCTTTATTATGCAATCAAGGATTCTATTTTTACTATAGAAAAAGAACGTAATATCTCTGCTTTACAGACTGAGTTTGAGACAAAAGAAAAAGAACAAGAAATTGTTCTGCAAAATTTGGAGCTTGAAAAGCAAAAGGAGCTTCTTGCGAACCAAAGATTAGTCATTGTATTGTTTGGATTTATTCTTTTAATGACTGTGCTGTTTTCAATAATACTATCGCGGCAATATCTGGCAAAGAAGAAGTCTAATAAGCTGCTAAAAGAACACCAAAAGAGGATTACTTCGAGTATTGAATATGCCAGTAAAATACAAGGTGCTTTGCTAACTCCTGTTGAAGTTTTAGATGAGCTATTTAAAGACTCCTTTGTTTTTTATCAGCCCAAAGATATTGTCTCAGGGGATTTTTATTGGTTTTATAAAAAGAATAATATAGTTTTCATAGCTGCCGCCGATTGTACTGGGCATGGAGTACCAGGCGCTTTTATGAGCGTGTTGGGTATTTCCTTGCTCAATGAAATTATTTCGAGAATTGATAATCCTGCTCCTAATCAAATTTTGGATGAACTTAAACATGAAGTTATTAAGGCACTTCGCCAGAAAGGACTGAAAGAGGAAGCTCGCGATGGTATAGAGATCAGCTTATGTGCGATTGATGCAAGTCAAAAGAAGATTCAATTCTCGGGTACAAAGCAATTTATTTATTTTGTGAGCAACAACGAAATAAAAGTGATGAAGGGAGATAGAATGCCTATTGGAATTCATCATGTTACAGATAAACCATTTTCGCAATGTGAGTTTAATTTTGAAGATGGTGATCGATTATATTTATTTACTGATGGATATATTGATCAATTTAGCGAAAATGACATGAAATTTTCTAGTGGGCGATTTAAGAAAATGATATCTCGAATACAGGATTTGGATTTTAAATCACAGCAAAATGAATTATTTAATCAATATAAAAGTTGGAAAGGCAATCAAGAGCAAATTGATGATATCCTGGTTGTTGGTTTGGAATTATAAATAATCCACACTGCTATCTTCTTGCTTCGTAAATGGAGCTATAGCTCTTTGATATATACCCTGAACATAGGCTATTGCCATTCCATAATTAGTAACAGGAATGCCTGCTTCAATAGCAGGACGAATCCGATTCACAAGTTGTTTTCGGGTAATCATACATCCACCACACTGAATTACAATAGCATAATCGGTTATTGGGCGGGGCAGTTCATTAAGTCCTGCTACTACATCATATTCATGTTCTTTTCCTGTAAAAGCTGAAATCCAGCGGGGAATTTTTACACGTCCAATATCATCGCATGCCACATGGTGCGTACATGATTCTAATAGTAAAATACGATCTCCATTTTTAAGCTCTCCCAGCTTTGGTGTGCCCTGCAAGTAGGCATCAAAATCTCCTTTGAATCTTGCCAAAACAATACTAAAGCTTGTGAGTGGAATGTCTCTTGGGATAGAGGCGTCTGCTTTTGTAAATATTTGACTGTCGGTAATGGCTAATGCCGGTTTGATACCTGTTTTTTTCAAAAATGAATCTACTTCACGCTCTTTCAGTACAATACAAATGGCGTCGTTATCAAGTATGTCTCTAATGGCTTGCACCTGGGGCAAAATAAGTCTACCCTCTGGTGCTTCAATATCAATAGGTGTGATGAGGAGTACAATGTCTCCATATTGAACCAAATCGCCAATTAATGAGGGCGTTGAATAGGCTGATTCAGGAATTGTTTTTTTGATGGTGTCAATGATCATATCAGCCTGCCCACCTGAAATTGTATTGTGCGAAATGATTTTGCAGTTATACTTTTCTTGAAGTTTTTGGGCTAATTCTGTTTGTAATTCTGACTCGTCAGATTTATTGTGAACAATAAAAAAGGCAGTGTCGTTTTTTTCAAATGAAGCTATAATTGATTCTTCAAATTCTCCGAATTGATTATTGGTGATAACCAAAATTCCAAGGTCGATTGCTTTTATGGAAGCTTTAGTTTTGGCAATGCGTTTTTGTCCTAGTTCTCCTTCGTCATCAATTCCTGCAGTATCAATTAATACTACAGGTCCGAAACCGGTAATTTCAAAAGATTTTTTAACAGGATCAGTTGTAGTGCCCGCAAAGTCTGATACTATGGCAATGTCTTGACCAGCCAGTTGGTTTATTAATGAACTTTTGCCATTGTTTCTTCTTCCGTAAATTCCAATATGTGGGGTTGATGCTTTTCCTTTTTGCATAATCTAAAGATCACTTGGTTTGTAACCTAATTTTAACAAGTTCGATGGTTCTGTAATTTGCTTTAGTTTTTCCTGTTCAATCAATTGTAGCTTTTCATTGGCTTCAAAAATAGAAACCTGATTTTCTTGCATATGTTTGGCAAGCTCGCCTGATTTGTGATAACCAATATAAGGAATAAGTGCTGTACAAATAGAAGGACTTTTATAAAGCTTGTCGTTTGCCTTTTGCGCGTCAATGGTTATTCCTTTGATGAGGTATTCAGCCATCGACTGATTGGCATTTATAAGTATTTCAAGTGTGTCCAAAAGCGCATCGCCAATTTGTGGGATGTATGCGTTCAATTCCAAATTACCTTGTCCTGAAAGAGAGCTTATAAGTTGGTCGTTGGCATAAACTTTATGTGCTGAGCTAATTATAAATTCTGGGATAACCGGATTTATTTTACCTGGCATAATTGAACTGCCTGCTTGTCTTTCGGGTATTTTGAATTCGGAATGATTAGAAATATCTGCAGCCAATATTCGAATATCATTGGCCATTTTTTCCAGATTCACTGCATGGGCTTTTAATGTGGCATGTATTTCCACAAAACTATCGAGGTTACTGGTGGCATCCATCATGTTTTCCCCTCGAGTGATGGGCAAACCAGTAAGCTTCTGAAGTGTTGGAACCACTTCCATAATGAAATATGTCGGAACCGTAATGCCACTTCCTATAGCGCTTCCACCCAGGTTAACTACTTTAATGCGTTCAGCGCATTTTGAAACTCTCCACCAATCACGTGACAGGGCATCGCTGTAGGCACTGAACATTTTACCATATGATGTGGGCACAGCTTGTTGTAATTGCGTGTAAGCCACTCGCAAGGCATCTCTGTATTTTCCTTCCAAAGTTTCCACCTGATTGCGGGAATGATTTACTGAAGATTCCAGTTCTTCAAGTAATTTCATAGTAGCAACCCTCAAAGCTGTGGGTACGGTATCATTTGTAGATTGAAATATATTGGCATGTTCAATGGGGTCAATGAAATCATAGTTTCCAGCTTTTTTGCCCGATTCTGTTAATGCCAGATTTGTAATTATTTCGTTGATATTCATATTGATACTTGTGCCAGCACCACCTTGAATAGCAGGGACAATAAAATGTTCGAAGTACTCTCCATTGGCAATCTTTAAGGATGCATTTTGGAGGAGTTTAATTTTGCCATTATCTATAAGGTTTACGGGTGCTTCATTGCTATATTTTTTCTGTATAGCCTGAGTATATTTTTCATAGGTGAGGTAACAAGCATGTTTAACCAGACCCATGGCTTTATACCAGTTTTTATTGAAATATGAATTGCCCGGGAAGTTTTCGCGTGCTCTTAATGCATGAATACCATACAATGCCTGATCTTCTATTTGTTTGGCACCCAGAAAGTCTTTTTCAGTTCTCATAATTATATGCTAGATGAGTTTACTTACTCAAAGCAAATTTATGGAAGAATGTTGATCTAACCCTATTTTGACGGTTTTTTCTTTATTAGTACTTTTTTTCTCACTGTATAGAATAATCAGTCTACAAACTTGTAACCAACACCTTTAATAGTTTTAATGAGTTCATTACCAATTTTTTCACGCAGTTTTCTAATGTGTACATCAATAGTTCGATCTCCAACTATAATATCATCGCCCCACACTTTATTATATATTTCATCACGCGTAAAAACTTTGTTGGTTTTTGATGTTAAAAGAGATAGTAATTCAAACTCTTTGCGAGGTAATACCAATTCTTCGTCATTTTTAATGACGATATATTTTTCACGGTCGATAGTTAACCCTGCAATTTCAATTACGTTATTATCGCCACTTGAACTATTTGAGTCTCCTGATTTATATCTTTTTAATAGGGCTTTAACTCTGCTAATAAGCACCTTTGGTTTGATAGGTTTGGTTATGTAATCATCTCCACCAGCTTCAAATCCTGCAATTTGGGAATAGTCTTCACCACGAGCAGTTAAAAACGCAATAATCGTATTGTGCAAATCATCAATTTCTCTTATTTGCGAGCAAGTTTCAATGCCATCCATTTCGGGCATCATTACATCAAGTATTATTAAATGTGGTTTAGTTTCTTTGGCTTTTTGTATCGCTTCTTTTCCGTTTGTTGCAGTAGTAACTTCGTAGCCTTCCTTAGATAAATTATAGCTGACAAATTCAAGGATGTCGACTTCGTCATCTACCAGAAGAATCTTTTTGTTTTTTCTATCAGACATAATTTTATTTTTTAGATTTTTTTAATGTAAATGAGAACGTAGTTCCTTTATCAACATCAGATTTTACGTTAATTGTTTGATTATGAGCATCAATAATGTGCTTTACAATTGACAGTCCTAGTCCAGTGCCTCCCTCTTCACGCGATCTGCTTTTATCAACACGATAAAAACGCTCAAAGATTCGAGGTAAGTTTTTAGGAGGAATACCAATTCCGTTATCTTTTATTTCAACTAAAATTAATTTGTCCATGTCGTAAAAAGAAGCCCGTATAAAACCTTTCGTCTTGCCGTATTTCATGGCATTATTAACCAGATTGGATATAACTTCAAAAATTCGTTTTTTATCTGCATGTACTTTTATTGACTTATCTGATCCTGAACCATATATTAGTTCGATCTTTTTTTCCTGTCCTCTCATTTGATACATGTCAAAAACATCTTTAACAAGTGTAACAATATCAAAATCAGCTTTTTTAAGTTCCAGTTCGCCAGCCTCTAACCTGGTAATCGTTTCTAAATCTTCAACAATACTAATCATACGATTGATGCTTTTCTCTGTTCGTTCAAGGTATAAAGTGTTGATGTTTGGATCGTCAATACCTCCGTCAAGTAGAGTCAATACGTAACCCTGAATGTTAAAAATTGGTGTTTTGAGCTCATGTGAAACGTTGCCCAAAAACTCTTTTCGGTAACGTTCCATCTCTTTCAACTGCTCAATTTCTTTCTTTTTATGTTCACTATAAGTGGTAACCTCATTTTTCACTTTCGAGATAATATCTTTTGGTTCATTAAGTTTTTGAGCTGTTTTATTTTTGATATTGATATCGTGTATAGATTTATATATGGGCTTTATCTTATCATAAATGAATCGATTTAAAATAATTCTAATGGCAAAATAACTTACCACAAAAACGGTTGATATCCATAAAGTACTAATCAGCCAGGAGGTGATAAAAAAGAAATCGATTAACCAATATAAAAAGCTAACCAGAGTGATAATTAATGAAATTAGAAGTGTTAATTGCTTAGACGATGCGCTTTTCATATAATAACGATATTTATTTTACTTATTTGGTTTATGAACTTTAGTGTAATTCTGAAAGTTAAAAATACATAATGCATTCAACTTTGTTTAGGTTTGTGAAAAGAATTAAGGATGACTTAACTTTAATTTAATATTAGATTGAAAAAAAAGTCCTTTTTTCGTATACTATTTTAAACTTGAAATCTCATCTCAATGGATTATATCTATTTAATTTTTGTAATTGTATTGTTCGTCTTAGCTATCAGCGATTTGGTGGTGGGCGTTAGTAATGATGCTGTTAACTTTCTTAACTCAGCTATTGGAGCAAAGGCAGCACCGGGTAATGTAATTATGATTGTGGCTTCACTTGGAGTTTTAATTGGAGCTACCTTTTCTAGTGGTATGATGGAAGTTGCCCGAAAGGGAATTTTTAACCCGGAAATGTTCAGTTTTGCCAATATTATGGTGATTTTTCTGGCGGTTATGATTACAGATGTAATATTGCTGGACTTGTTTAACACTTTTGGCTTGCCAACTTCTACAACCGTTTCAATTGTATTTGAGTTATTAGGAGCATCAGTTGCTGTTGCTGGATTAAGTATTGCCATGAGCGATACAGAGACAATTGATAACCTTGGGGAATATATAAATAGTGGAAGTGCACTTCTTATTATTGGTGGTATCCTCTTGTCGGTAGTCGTCGCATTTTTGATTGGATCATTGGTTCAGTATTTTTCACGATTACTGTTTTCATTCAGATATAGACGAAACCTCAAATGGGCTGGTTCAGCTTTTGGAGGATTGGCCATCAGTGCTATTTTTTATTTTATAGTAATTAAAGGTTTAAAAGGAACTACTTATGTGCCTGAACATATATTGACATACGTTAAAGAACATACCTTTACAATTATAGGATTATCATTTATTGGTTGGACGGTTATACTACAAGTTTTTTACATACTGTTTAAAACGAATGCTCCAAGAATAGTTGTAATTGTTGGAACATTTGCTCTTGCAATGGCCTTCGCTGGTAACGACCTTGTAAACTTTATTGGAGTTCCTTTGGCAGGTTTAGCCTCATACAATGCCTGGGCAGCCTCTGGTGCCGATGCACATACGTTCATGATGGGTGTACTTACCAAACCTGTTGAAAGTGGCACGCTAATACTATTAGGTGCTGGTGCAGTAATGATTGCAACACTTTGGACATCTTCCAAAGCAAAGTCAGTAGTAAAAACCTCAGTTGATCTTAGTCGTCAGGATGAAGGTGCTGAGCGTTTTGAATCTTCAAAGTTTAGTCGTTTTTTGGTGCGTACAGCAGTTGGATTTTCAGAAGGCCTTGATAAAGTTGTGCCGAAAAAGATAAGGGAAGGAATTGAATCACGTTTTCAGCGTCCTGAAGAGCCAGAAGATCCAGGTCAGCCAGCTTTTGATATGATACGTGCAGCGGTTAACCTATCTGTTGCCAGTATTTTAATTGCTATTGCAACTTCATTTAAATTGCCATTATCTACCACTTATGTAACCTTTATGGTGGCTATGGGTACCTCTTTGTCTGATCGTGCCTGGGGTAGAGATAGCGCAGTGTACCGTATTACAGGAGTTTTGTCAGTTGTTACTGGCTGGTTTATGACTGCAATTGTGGCGTTTACGGCTGCTTTTCTAGTGGCAACACTCATCTTTTTCACTAAGTTGGTTGGTATTGTAATTATGGTTGCTATTGCGGTTATTTTTATCGTTAAAACACACACATTGCATAAAAGTAAACTAAAAAAGAAAGAAGCTCAGGCTACCGAGAATGAGCAAGAGTTTTTTGATAATACAGGAAAATATATTCAGCGCAGTAACAATTCTGTGAAAACATCATTATTGAAAACCTCTAAGATATATTTTGTAGCTATTAATGGTTTGGTTACGGAAGATCGTAAAAAGCTGAAAACTATTCGAAATGAGGTAATTGATTTTAATAATCATGTAAAAGATCTAAAAGATAATCTTTATAGAGTGCTTCAAAAGCTTAATAAGTTTACACCAGAAACAGGTCACTATTATGTGCAAGTGCTCGATTATATGAGAGAAATGGCACATTCGATTAATTTCGTGGTTGAGCCAGCTTATGAGCATATTGCAAATAAGCACAAATCACTTAAAAAAGATCAACAAAATGATTTGAGTGAACTTTCCGGTAAAGTGTCAGATGTGTTTAATAAAACGATACATCTGGTTAAAGAAATGAATTATGAGGATACTAAGTCTATTATTTCAGAATCTGAACAAGTGATTAATGATATACATGAACTTAGACGAATTCAAATTAAGCGAATTAAGAAAGGGGAAGTCAATACCCGTAATAGTATGCTTTATCTTGGAATACTTCAGGAAAGTAAAAATATACTGTTATTCTTAAATAACTTAATTAAAGCTCAGCGAGATTTTATAATTTATACTGAGAAACAAAGAGATTAATTATATTAAAATAAGTTGAATGGGAGCATGGCGAAAGTCATGCTCCCATTTTTTATTTGATTGATAATTAGGGTTATATGTGTTTGTTAATTTTATGTGAACTATTTATGGATAATGCTTTCCTTTTTTAACATTTACTTAATCCCGTCTTAAAGTTCCGGTTAAAACAAAATGTTTGATTTGCATCATAAATAATTTAAACCAAAAAAAATTATTCGCAATGAAAAACAAATTATTCATACTTGGATTAATTCTTTCTTTCGGTATCGTATTCACTTCTTGTAAAGAAGACGATAACGATAATAATAATGGTGGAAATACTGGAAATACTGTTGTAACTGAAAATATTTTAGGTAACACAACATGGACAAGTGATAACGTATATGAGCTTGGAGGTCGTATTACAGTTTTAGATGGTGCAACTTTAACAATTGAGCCAGGAACAGTAATTAAGGGGCAAGCTGGTACGCAAGCAAATGCTAC
>PKTE01000101.1 GCA_002869335.1 Salinivirgaceae bacterium
AACCAGTACAGGAATTGAACCGGCTAAAAGTATGTATGCTAAAGTACAACCAATGACAGAAAAAGAGGGGGTGCTGGATGCAGCAATATGGGTAGGTTACGCATGGGCTGATGAACCTCGAAATCATGCGGTGGTAATGGTAACAGGTGATGATAAACAACAAGTAAAAGAATCTGCAGAAGAGTTAGCAAAATACTTTTGGAATGTTCGGGAGCAATTTGAATTTGTGGCTCCGGTGGCCTCTTTAGATGAAAGTTTGAAAATGGCTCTTGAAACTGATAAAAAACCATTCATTATTAGCGATATGGGTGATAATCCAACAGCTGGTGGAGCAGGAGATGTAACCTGGACGTTAAAAAAAATATTGGATCAGGTTGCATTCAAGAAACTGGAAGGACCCACATTAATTTATGCATCTATTCCTGGCCCGAAACTAATTAAAAAAGCTTTGGAGGTTGGGATAGGAGGTAGGGTGGATGAATTTGTTGGAGCAGAAGTTGACAACCGTTATGAGGGGCCACTAAGGCTTAAAGGCATTGTAGAAGCTATTAATGTAGGGGATAAGCATGCTGAGATTGAAGTTTTAGTGCGTGTTGGCAGTGCTCATGTAATTGTTACGCAAAAGCGGAAGCCATATCATCACGAATCTGACTTTACCAATCTGAACCTCCAGCCGCGTGAGGCGGATATTTTGGTGGTAAAAATAGGCTATCTTGTTCCTGAATTGTACAATATGCGAGGCGATTGGATTATGGCACTAACGCCCGGAGGTGTAGATCAGGATTTGGAACGATTGCCTTATAAGCGAATCAATCGACCCATGTATCCTCTGGATAAAAAAATGTCTGATCCTGAGTTAACAGCACGATTTATTCCATTGTCGAATCAAAAACTTGATTCAATTGAGTAAAGGTTCAAAATATATAATTGTTGTATTCTCTTTGGCAGTTGCTGCATTGCATTTTATCATTGGTCCACATTATACAGGATGTTGCAAAGTCTTTTTTACAAGTTATTTAACTGATATCGTGTTGCCTATGAATGTCTATTTGTTGTTTCAAGTAGCATTAAGACCTAAATTATCACTAAAGAGGTCTGTTACCATTGGATATTTAGCTACTTTTCTGATTGGATTATCGGTTGAAATGTCTCAATATTTTGGAATTCCTATTTTTGGTTCAACATATGATCCACTTGATATTTTTATGTATTTTTTAGGTGCAACAGCAGGTGTTATTTTTGATTTATTAATTATTCAAACTTTAGAACGCAAAACAAATAAATAGCAGTATGAAAAGAGCATTAATACTTTTTTTCTTAATATTCACTACGGTTCTCACATTTGGGCAAAAAACATTGAGTGAGCAGTTATGGGAACAAGTACAGGATTGTTACGCTAATTTCGAAGATATGGATGATGATGGCAAGCTTGATTATGATGCAGTGGATGATTCCCGAAATGGATACTTGAAGATTTCCGGCGATTGGCCTACTTGCGGATGTGGTTGTACAAGCACTGTAGCAGCTTTTAAAGATCACTCCGGAAAATATACATTTTTGAAAAAAGAGGAATATAGTTGTGATTGGGTACAAATGGTTTCATCCAATCGCCCTATGAAAGATATTTTACCAGTAGGTTTTGGAATCAAATCATTTATTCCCAATGAAGAAATCCCACAAGTAGAAAATGCCATTTTCTATTATGATATGGAAATCCCACAATATGGAACAGATTCAAAAATAAGCATTCACTTGATTCCTTTTGGGCTCTATATGAAATCAAATAGTGCATTAAGCAATGGTTACAAACAAGATTGGGATAATCAAAACTTCAGTATGCTTTCACCATTGAAAAGGTTAGGAGAAGAAATCTTAGATGATCAGGTTTTATTTGATATTGCCAATGCCGATTTTGATAAACTAATCGAAGAAGATCAAAGATTAATTGAAGAGGTAATTGATGAATCGCCTCATATACAATCACCTGCTGATGTGAGTATGCTATTAAATGATATTTATACAGCTTACAAATATTACCTTTCTATTAAGCATAAATCATTTTTGTTGGGATGGGATAAGGCAAAATCTCGCTTTTATATTAAAAGTAAAGGTGAAGAAGTTCAATTAATGACTTTCAAGCAATTTATTGAAGAAGCTATATTCTGGGGTCCTATCTGTTAATTTGAATCCAAACATAACTTTTAATAAACCATTTTATCAATTTATACGTTCTTAAGCTAAACAACAAATATTTCAATTATGATTAAAAAGTTACTTTTTACTGCCATTGTAGTTACTCTGATGGCAGTATTTGCTGTTGCTCAAACACAAAATTTTCAAAAGGCGACATTGATTAATAAAACAATTTCTTTTCAAGAGCGACCATCTATTGCTCAGTTAATTAAAGAAGGGAAATTTGTAGCAGCTCCAAATATTGTTAGAGAGGTTAACCCCAAAAGACGTGGGTTGAATATGGCTGTGCCTGGAAAAGGACTTCCTAAAAATGGTGATCCTCTGGTAAATAATCAAAATAGAGCTATTCAGTATAAAGGAAAAGAGCCTATTATAACTTTTCAAACTGCAAGTGCAAACGTTACACCAACCGATCCTACAGGTGCTGTAGGTCCAAATCACTATGTAAATGCATGGAATTCGTCATTTCGTATTTGGGACAAAGAGGGTAATGCATTAACCAGTGCTGCTTCATTATCAAATATTTTTCCCGGTCAGAGTATGGGAGAACCTATTGTAATGTATGACCAATTCGCTGATCGTTTTTTAATTACGCAGTTTTACTCAAACGGTTTTTTGGTAGCTATTTCACAAGGATCTGACCCTGTAAATGATGGTTGGTATACTTATCAATATGCAACCAATGTATTTCCAGATTATCCAAAGTATTCTATTTGGTCCGATGGCTACTACATTACTTCTAATAAAAACTCCAATACTGCTGGAAGCAGTGAAGTTGTGTATGCTTTAAATAGAGATAAAATTATTGCTGGAGATCAAACTGCTGAAATGGTGGGCTTTCCATTACCTGGAATTAATACAAATGGCTTTTTTAGCCCTTTAGGATTTAATGTAACTGGTACTGAACTTCCTCCTGCAGGTAATGCTCCTATTGTTTACATGCAGGATGATAGCTGGAGTGGTGTTTCTCAGGATGAGCTGCTTATTTGGAATATTGATGTTGATTGGGATAATACTTCAAACTCTACAATATCAAATCCGCAAAGCATTCCTACCGCAGCTTTTGATGGTTTATTTGATGGAGGCTCTTTCTCTAATCTTCCGCAACCGAGTGGCCCCGATATTGACGCCCTTCAAGCCACTGTGATGTACATGGCTCAATATAGACGCTTCCCAAACCACAATTCTGTAGTATTAAATTTTGTGGTGGATTTGGATGGCAGTGATGACCATGCGGGTATTCGTTGGTATGAATTACGTCAGAATAATGATGGTGATGATTGGGCAATTTATCAGGAAGGAACGTATGAGCAACCAGATGGGCATAGTGCATTTTCAGGAAATATGGCTATGGATGCTCAGGGAAATATAGCTTTAGCTTACACTGTTGTGAGCAATACTGTATTCCCATCTTTACGCTATACAGGTCGTTTTGTTAGTGATCCATTAGGACAAATGACACTTGCCGAGGAGACTATATTTGACGGTACGCAATCAAACTCATCATACCGATACGGTGATTATTCGCAAATGACTGTCGATCCTAATGACGATCTTACTTTTTGGTCAACTGGAGAGACATTTTCAAGTGGTAGAAAAAATTATGTAGGAGCTTTTAGAATTGCACCTGATTTTGCTACGGATGTAGGGGTTGTAAATATAGAATCACCTAGTACAGGTAACCTAGGATCTAATGAGCAGGTAACTGTTACGGTAAGGAATTTTGGTACTGAAAAACAGGGTGATATACCAATTAGTTTTCAAG
>PKTE01000022.1 GCA_002869335.1 Salinivirgaceae bacterium
GAATCAAGTCGCATCTTCCGCATCGCAACAGCGCGAAACGAGTCACCCTTTGGTTTTTTGTAACGAAATTTTACAGTTCCTATTTCACCACTACTTTTTGCCAATTCGCTCATCTCACTGGATTGATATTTCAATTCGCTCACCATTTTATCGCCCTTGTTATTTGGTACAATCTCATACAAAGCAGTGACGCTATGACCGGAACCCAATTCACCGGCATCCTTTTTATCATCGGCGAAATCTTCTCTTTTTAGCATTCTATTCTCATAACCAACCAGGCGATAAGACTTTACAAAATGTGGATTAAATTCAATCTGAATCTTTACATCCTTGGCAATTGTAAAAAGCGTACCTCCAAATTCACTCACAAACACTTTACGAGCTTCCATAATATTGTCTATGTAAGAATAATTACCATTCCCTTTGTCTGCAAGGGTTTCCATTTTCTCGTCCTGATAGTTTCCAGTTCCAAAACCTAAAACTGATAAGAAAATTCCTTCATCGCGCTTGCTAGCAATCAACTCTTCTAGCTCTGAGTTACTAGATACACCGACATTAAAATCACCATCAGTAGCTAATATTACACGGTTATTGCCCCTTTTCATGAAATTTTCTTTTGCCACTTTATAGGCTAACCTAATTCCAGATCCACCAGCTGTTGATCCACCAGCTACCAAATTATCAATAGCTTGCAATATTTGCTCTTTTTTATCTCCCTTTGTAGATTTTAATACCAAACCAGAGCTTCCCGCATAAACTACTATTCCAACCCGATCCTGTGAACGTAACTTTTTTACAAGCATTCTAAAAGCCTTCTTTACAAGAGGCAACTTATTCTCATAACTCATTGATCCAGAAACATCTATTAAAAATACAATATTTGAAGGAGGCAACTCTGAAGATTCAATTTCTTTACCTTGCAAGCCAATATGCAATAACAAGTTTTCAGAATCCCATGGGCATTCCCCAATTTCAGTATTGATTGAAAATGGCTTATCACCTTCAGGTTGGGGATAATCATAATTAAAGTAATTTATCATTTCCTCAACACGCACAGCTCCAATTGGCGGCAAGTGACCTTCATTAAGGAAACGACGTACATTACTGTATGAAGCAGCATCTACATCTATTGAAAAAGTTGATACAGGGGCACGAGATACTTTATTAAATTTATTGGGCTTAAATTTCCCATACTTTTCACCTACTGCCTCTGCTCTAACTGTTTCAACAGAGCCATTTATCTGATATACTCCCCCAACAATAGCTGAATTACTTCGTGCACCTCTAACTCTTCGAGAAGACATTGTTATAGTACCCCCAGAGCAGGTCTGATCTTTACTTATCAGTGGGACCTTGTATTCAACCACCTCAATCTCATCTAATTTCACACTTGTTACTGACATCTCAATATCCAGGAATCTGGTTTTATCAGCATTAACTATAATGCCTTTGATTACCTTTTTCTGATAACCTACTGATGCACAAGTTAAATCATACCTCCCAACAGCTATTGGTTTTAAGATATAATTCCCATCAAAATCAGTTGTGGTTCCATCCATCTGATGCCCATTTTGCAATAAAACAATATTAGCAAACGGAACACCATTACCTTCGGTATCCTTAACGGTTCCTTTGATTGCTCCAGACTGCCCGATTAAAAAATTAGACAATAGCAATCCCATTACAATAAGTAATTGTTTTTTTCTCATAGCTTTCAATTTAGACAATTAGCACTTAATAATAATAACGTTTAATGTGCTAATAAAGTATAATTAGCCATGAAAAAATTGTCGTTAAATAATGCAAGAAGGGTAAAAAAAGGGTTGCCCACTTTCAAAAATGATACGATGGCAATTGAAAGTGTGTGGGCAACCCGGGCAACTATTCTTTTCCGGCTACGTAATCAGCTAAATATGCATAGCGCGGTGTTAATTCTCCGTTTTTTATTATTGTGGCTCTCTCAACAATTTGTTCTTTATCCTCATTAATTAATGCATCGAACACATTATCCAGAAGGGCTTTACCAAAATCATGTGAGGCATCTCTTGGAAGCTCACCAGGCAAATTATCCACAGCCATCACAGTAACATTTTTAGAACTTGTAAATGCAGGTTCTTCTCTTTCCAGCATTGGGTTATAACCATAAAAAGGTTCAGCAATTGTTGATGCTCTGACAGTACTTGGTATTGGACCATCAATATCGCAACTTACGTCGGCGATTACTGAAATATTAAAGTCATCTTTTCTATAGTCATCTTTTGTAATGAAAACAGGTGATTTTTCATCCCAAAAATGGCAGGCAACAAAAATGTCTGCAACCTTAGTATATGGTTCAAAAGAAGAATTATAATCCTGTGGATTTTGAATAAAATGATTAAAATCAAATGGCAATCCATCCTTATGCTCTACATAATCTTGAGGTCCAATCTGACATAATACTGGCTCATCAAATTCTTGAGTTAAAAATTCCTCTTTATTGACTTTTCTGATTTTAAGTTGCTCCAGAGTTTCCAAAGCTCCTGACGCCACGCGACCTTCACCTGTAACAAGGATTTTCTTCTTGCGCAATTGAACTTTGCGCAATCCTGCATACATCTCTTCCATATCGTGACATTGGTGAGCAGGTTTTAAATGAAAACTGTCTGTTCTGATACCTCTAGCTCTAATAGCATTATAAGCACCCACAATTCCAGCCCATCTACCAAAAGCTACTACACGAGCTCCATCTGGAGTTGTTAAATATTCATAATCAATTAGGGTGATTTTTTTACGCATCATTTCTTGCAGCATTGTTCTATTATATGGCTGTTTTTTAGCCACATGTGCAAAAAACAAATACGTTTTGTTTTCAATAAAAGTAGCTTTATCAACTTCTTTAACACCCATTAAAATATCACAATCAGCAACATCTTCCTGAAGGTTAAGATTCAGATAATCATATTCTTCGTCTTTGTAGCATCTAATTGGGCTTGGCTGTATTGTAAATTCAACTCCGGGGAACATCTCCTTGGCCAACTGAATTTGAGGAGGTGAAAGAGGCACTCTTCGATCAGGCGGTGTTTTGGTCTCTCTGAGAATACCTATTCGAACATTTTTCATTATCGTACTTGTTTGTTTGGGGGCTAAAGATATAAAAAAATAGTATTTCTTAACCTTAGCAAAATATATGAATACAGTGTTGGATATATACAGCCCTTCATAATATGCAGTAGTATTAATGTTGGCAGGCCTTACAAGAACAAAAAGACAATCAATTTAGAATTATTTTGAATAACACAATCTAACCTAAAAATACACGTAAAATGAAAACTTTGGTTCACATTTTGTTTACATATTAATAATTGGAATAATTTTGGGGTTTTAAATTTATCGCCTGAAGGGGTTCGGGCGGTAAATTTGTGTATTTTTGTATTTTAATAGTAGATTGCAAATCTACCGTATCAATTCCAGGGGTCGACATGGTTTTGACAGTGAGTTGAATTGATATGTAAGCATGCCGGGTTTTGTAGGTTTCCCGTAAAAGAACATGCAAACCTTTTTTAATTGGCAACAATAATTATGCGCTTGCTGCGTAATCAGGCTAAGCCGGTTACTGCTTAATCCACGACTACTATTGGTCGGGACAAGTCACTCCCGAATGGTGTTTCCCGATACCGGTTCGATATGGAGTGCCAGAAGTTTGGGATAGTTTTCACGGAGCTGCGACGAGAAAGCGAAAATTAGCAGATAAGAAAAGATTTCGGGTGTCTTTACCCTGATTTTTTCCGACAATTAAGAAAAGACTAAGCATGTAGAAAGCATATGAATTGCTTGCCTGGACGCGGGTTCGACTCCCGCCGGCTCCACAAAAAAGTTTGAGTGTGAGTTTTGAGTTAAGAGCTTAAAACTCACACTTTTTTTATTCAATAAATTTAAGCCTTCTTCAACTTACTAATTGCTGCCATCGGATCTGCGGATTTGAAAACATAACTACCAGCTACCAAACAATCTGCGCCGGCGTGATATAGTTCGGCTGCATTTTTATCATCTACACCTCCGTCAACCTGAATTAGTGTACGAGCACCAAGGCTTTCAATCTGGTTATGCAGTTTTTTGATTTTATGTATGGCTTGTGGAATAAAATTTTGCCCTCCAAAGCCCGGATTTACAGACATAATTAATACCATATCTAAGTCAACCAAGACATCATCTAACAAACTTACATTAGTATGCGGATTAAGAGCCACTCCAGCTTTCATGCCTGCAGCTTTAATTGCTTGAATTGTGCGATGCAGATGCGTAGATGCTTCAAGATGAACGGTTAATATATCTGCTCCGGCATTTTTAAAATCATCGATGTATCGTTCTGGCTTTTCAATCATCAGATGTACATCTAATGGTTTTTCAGCTTTCTTTTTAATCTGCTGGATTACAGGCAATCCAAAGCTGATATTAGGTACATACATACCATCCATTACATCTAAATGAAACCAATCTGCTTCACTTTGGTTAATCATTTCAATATCTTTTTCCAAATGAAGGAAATTTGCTGAGAGCATTGAGGGAGATACTAATCTAGACATGGCGTTTTATTTTGCAAAAAAACAAAAAAAGGAGGAAATATCTTCCTCCTTTGTAATATAAATTGTAAAGTTTCTTTATCCGAGGTACATTTTTAAGTTTTTACTACGAGACGTATGTTTTAATCTACGAATAGCTTTCTCCTTAATTTGGCGAACGCGTTCGCGTGTAAGATCAAATTTTTCACCAATCTCTTCCAGTGTGCTTGGGGCTTGCCCATTCAAACCAAAATAGCATCGGAGAATATCACCTTCTCTTCTGGATAAGGTTGTCAAAGCACGATCAATTTCTTTACGAAGCGAATCATTGATCAATGTTTTATCAGGACTTGGAGTATCTTCGCTTTGCATGACATCATACATAGTTCCCTCCTCTTCCGAAGAGATTGGAGCATCCATACTCACATGACGACCTGAATTAGCCATTGATTTTTTCACTTCATTAGGTGAAATCTCAAGCGCCTTTGCTATTTCATCAGCAGATGGCTCACGCTCAAAATCTTGCTCTAACTGATTAAGTGTTTTGTTAATTTTATTGATTGAACCGATTTTATTAAGCGGCAACCTCACAATTCTGGCTTGCTCAGCCAAAGCTTGTAGAATAGATTGGCGAATCCACCATACGGCATACGAAATAAACTTAAATCCTCTAGTTTCGTCGAATCGTTGAGCAGCTTTAATCAGCCCCAAATTTCCTTCATTGATTAAGTCGGGTAAGCTTAATCCCTGGTTTTGATATTGTTTGCTCACTGAAACCACGAAACGGAGATTAGCTCTGATGAGTTTATTCAGCGCATCGTTATCACCTTTTTTAATGCGACGTGCCAACGTAACCTCTTCATCTGCCGTAAGGAGCTCTACTTTACCGATTTCATGCAGATATTTATCGAGGGACGCTGTATCTCGATTTGTTACCTGCTTAGTAATCTTGAGTTGTCTCATTATATTGGAATAATTAGGGGTTTCAACGTTATTATAACGATAAATATAGCTGTTTGGTTTCGGATTTCTTAATTTTCAAAGGTTTTTTTATGTTTTATGACATTTTTTTCGTAATTTCTTGGGTCCAAGCAGCAATTCTCTCATCTGTTTTTTCTTCCTCAAAGTCTTCATCTACGGGCAATCCCATAAACATATCACCTTCAATTGCTTCTGATTCTCTGAAGTTATAATCTGTTGTTGGTACAAAGCCAATTAACTCTGCACCCTTTTCTTTAAGCTTCCTGCCTAAAATACCAATGGCATCAACAAATTGTAAATCGTAAGTCACCGAGTCGCCTAATCCAAAAATGGCAACTGTTTTTCCAGAAAAGTCTGCTTTATCAATATGGGGAAGAATAAGATCCCAGCCGCTTTTCTTAATTTTTTGATCCCAGGTTTCTTTACCAATTGTGGCTATTCCCATAATCAAATAGTCGAATTGCATCATTTCATTCACTCCTGCCTCTGGCACACTAAACATTTCTGAATCAGCAATATGCTTGTGTACTTTTTGTGCTACTTTCTCTGTATTTCCACCTTTAGGTGCATAGAAGATTCCGATTTTTGCCATTTTATTAAAATTTTGGGTGTTATCATTTATTTTGCAAGCCTAACAAATTGAAAGGCTTTTTGATTAATCTATTAATTTATTCTTTAAAATTAATTTTTAATATTTAAAATCTAAGCTTTTAAAGCCTAAATTGATATTCCTATTATTTTTTCTGTCCTAATTGCGCTGCAATAGCAAGAAAAACTCCTAACATAATTCCCAATAAAGCAGCAAATAACACTTGCCAGTCTACTGGTAATAAAAATGTTACGGTATGGGCTGGAATCCAGAAAAATGGAATTGTCTTTTTAAATACAAAATTCCATTGTACACCCCAATCTAGTTTTACAAATATCTCTTTAAACTTGATTGGTCTCAAGAAGCCCGTTAATGTTCCGCCATTATCTAGAATATGCGTATCTGTTATTTTATGAAAAGTCATCATTACAGGCGCATAAATTAAGTTCATGGTTGCACTTATACAAAAAGCTACAAGCAACTTTGTTGAATTAAAATCTCCTTTCATCACCTCCCCAGCCTTATCCAGCCCTATGTAAGCAAGAAAATTTGGAGTTCCTGTTGCAAAAATTACAAATGCTAATTTGATGGTTAAGCCAAGAAAACCCCATACTATAGCACGCGGAAGGATACCAAACCCTTTTTGATTAAAGTTACCTGTTTTAATTCTCAAGCCAATTACTTCTCCCAAAGTTGCCAGAATAGCAAACTTCACAAATGCCATTATCATTCCATGGTTGCCATTAAAAGTTTTATATCCTTCATAAAGGTCAGCAGACCAAAAGAAAGGTGAAAAAACAATTAGCACAACTATAATGAATATAAAATCTTTCTGTTTCATCCTTCTTTGTTACTATTTTTCATCTTTACTAAGCATCTCTCTCTCAAAGTCCTCATGTATCTTTTTAATATTCTTTTTATGAATGCGGAAATAATAAATCATCATAAATATTAATAACAATGGGACAAATGCTAATTGCACCCAATAAGCCATTGGAAGCTTATCAATTTTACTTAATACAAATATGATTACATTGGCATTTACCAATACAAGAAGGATAGATGCAATAATGAACTGACGGGCAAACTTATTTTCTTTGTTTAAAGCCCTGTGTAATTTATCGTTTTTAAACATAACCTATTGTTTTTGTTCTTTTTGATATGGTTCAACTCCTTTTATAACTCCATTATACACTCTCTTCCAATTGAGTGCTATCGCAATTATTAACACAAAAATAAACCCTAGTAAAAACTTCTCTGTTTTGCTATAGTCTTTCCACTTTTTCATTCGAGTTATACTTTCAGGTTTGGCAATTTATAAAAATCCGGTCAGAATATATGCTCCAACCGGATTTTGTCATATTTATAAAATATTACTTTTCAATTCGTACACGAGCATCAACGGCTACTACTTTGTCTATAGAACCAAGTAAAGGATTCAAATCCATTTCAAAAATTTCAGGAGCAGCTTGCATAAGTGCACCCACTCTTGTAATTATCTCATTGAATTGAGGTTCATTTACAGGCTCTTGTCCCCTTGCTCCTTTGATAATCCCATAGCTACGTAAACCCTGAATCATTTCTGTAGCTTCCTCTTTTGATACTGGTGATAATGCTACATTTACATCCTTGAGTACTTCTATAAAAATACCTCCCAGGCCTGCTAATACCATATGACCAAATTTATCTTCACGTTTCGCTCCCACAAATAGTTCTGTACCTGAAAGCATTGGCTGCATTAATATAGCAGTAGTATCTTTAATTTGCATCATGCGATCAAACTCTTTTGCTACAGTATCTTTATCCTTAACATTTAATACAACTCCTCCCACATCTGATTTATGAACTGGACCAACTACTTTCATTACAATTGGGAAACCTAACTTTTCTGCTTCAGCTAATGCAGTCTCTTTGTTATCCGTAACCGCCTCACCAGCTCTGAAGATTCCACCAGCATCTAATAATTCCTGTACTTTTTCAGGGGCTAAATATCCATTTTGTGCATTATCTATAATAGTACGAATTTGAGCATGGTCGACCTGTGGCATTTCAGGTTTTTCATCAACAGGTTTTGGCGTATGATAAACTTTAGCCAAAGCATTTCCAAAATTCACTTCATCAGGAAAGTTAATTCGTCCCTTAGCGATAAAAGCTTTTATTTCATCTGCCACATTTACTACAGATGGTAAAACAGGGTAAATTGGTTTTTTACACTGTTTCATTTTTTCATCGAGCAAATCATACACATCATACACAGGACAAAGCCCAGGACTGCCAAATATGACAGCCATACCATCAATATTGTCAAAATCGTTCTCGCAAGCGTCAATAATATCGCCCAGTTGTTCCGCTGTACCTGTAGCCAAAAAGTCAATTGGATTCGCGACAGATGAACCAGGATAAAGCTTCTCAAGCAATGCTTCAGCTTTTGGACCCTCAATATGTGGAATTTCCAATCCACCATTTGATAATGCATCTGTAAGCATTACCGCAGGTCCGCCAGCATGTGTAATAATGGCAATATTTTTACCTTCTAAATCAGGATGCATGAAAATAGAAGCTACTGTAGCTAACTCCTCGCGACCACTACAACGTACAATACCAGCTTTCCGGAAAAGCGCATCAACAGCTACATCGCTACTTGCCAATGCACCTGTATGAGAAGAAGCAGCGCGACTACCTGCTTCTGACCCACCAGATTTAATAGCTGCTATTTTACAACCTTTGCGAATCAAGGAACTGGCATGCTTAAGTAGCATTTTAGGCTTATCTATATTTTCGATGTAAAGCAACTTTACTTTTGAAGATTCTCCTTCTACATAAGTTTCATCGAGGTATTTCATAACTTCTTCTACCCCCATCTGAGCACTATTTCCAACGGAATAAACACTATTAAATTTTAATCCATTAGGCACGCCAGCCTCCATAATGAAAACTGCAGTAGCTCCAGAACCTGAAATAAAATCTACTCCCTGAGGATCAAGTTCCGGGATTGGTGTCGTAAATACTCCGTTATAATTTTGGTTCAATACTCCAATACAATTTGGACCTATTAATGCTCCATCAACCGCATTTACTTTTTCTACAATCTCCGCCTCAAGCTTGGCCCCCTCTTCATTTTCTTCGCTAAATCCTGCTGAAAGAATAATAAATGCTCTAGACTCCTTTTCTGTTGTCAAGATATCAATAGTTTGTGGGCAAAATTTTGCTGGAATAGCCATAATAGCCAAATCAACTTTTGGTAGTTCACTCACATCTCTGTAAGATTTGATGCCTTGCACTTCATCCAATTTAGGATTCACTACATAAAGGTCACCCTTGAAATTTCCATCAATCAAATTTTTAAGGACTTTTCCTCCTGTCTTATGTATATCGTCAGATCCACCAACAACAACAATACTGGCCGGGTTTAATAATTGCTTATTAATCATTTTAGGATTTATTTGAATATTCGTAATGCTAATTTTTCGCAAAGATAACTAAATGAATATGGTTGTAAAATGATTATTAACATACTTTCGAAAACGTTTGCGGAAATAAGGTATATGATTTGTGGTAATAGTTGAAAAATAAGGTTTAAATACTATTTTTGCGGAATAATATTTTATAAATGGAATTTAATTCAGAGGCTTTAAAAGCCCAACTAAATAACCTATACGGATCGGATAATCCTGATAATCAATTAATGCGTGCACTTTTAAGTGCTAAAGGTGATGAAGCTGTTACACTTCGCTCTTTCGCTAATGATATTAAACAAAAACATCTGGGCAATTATGTATATTTCAGAGGACTAACGGAATTCTCAAATAAGTGCTCAAAAAACTGCTATTATTGTGGAATAAGAGCCGGGAATAAGAATGTAGAGCGTTACGATGTGAACGATGAAGATATTCTTGATGCTGTGCGTTTTGCACATGAGCATAATTATGGTTCGGTAGTGTTACAAGCAGGCGAAAGAAGTGACAAGGCATTTATTGACAGGGTTGATAGTCTGCTAAAAATAATTAAGCAAATTTCTAATAATGAATTAGGTATAACAATTTCATTGGGAGAACAAAGCTATGAGACATTTCAACGCTGGTTTGAGAGTGGTGCTCATAGATACCTACTCCGTATAGAAAGCTCTAACAAAGACTTATATTATAAAATTCATCCACAAAATGAGAAGCACAGCTACGAAAAAAGGCTACAAGCTTTACATGATTTAAAAGACATAGGTTATCAAACCGGAACCGGTGTAATGATAGGCTTACCTTTTCAAACCAGGGATGACTTAGTAAGTGATTTAAACTTTATGCGCAATTTTGATATTGATATGGTTGGAATGGGACCATACATTGAACATAAGGACACTCCTTTATATGATTATCGTGATCAACTGATGCCTCAAAAAGATCGATTTGAGATGACGCTTAATATGATCAGCCTATTACGAATTTTAATGCCGAATATAAACATGGCATCAGCGACGGCTTTGCAAGCTATCGACCCAATGGGTAGAGAAAAAGCCCTGAAAGCAGGAGCCAATGTAATAATGCCTAACGTGACTCCGGGAATGTATCGGAACGATTATAAACTATACGAAAACAAACCTTGTACAGATGAAGAAGCCTCTGACTGTGTAAGTTGCCTTGAAATGCGTATTGGTCTAACCGGAAATAAAGTAGGATATGGTGAATGGGGTGATTCGAAACACTATTACAATCGGAGAAAAAAATAAAGTTAGAGGGAAAGATAAACTACATTTAGTTTTTGATATTTAGCTTTTTGCTCTCAACTCTCAGCACTTTCACTATTTAAGGACATTTTTCTCTTATTTATTTGAATTAAGTCTAAATAAAGCACTGTGAGGCAAGCTGTTAACATTTTGTTTGACCGTTTATACAATAACAACAACCGTTCGTACTTTTCAGTCTAATTCATAGTGTGTGAAAAAAACATTTGTATATTTTTGACTCCGAATTCAGGGATAAGGATAAAACCACCAATCGCATGATGACTCCCAAAAGGTCAGGACAAAAGAAAACAGAACATGAAATTCCCTGGGATATAAAAGCTACTATACTTCCATTTTGAACACGCCTTCCGCGTCAGTGAAACTCAAAATGGAAGTTTTTTTTTCATTTCTCAATTCAACATATTTTACCCTTTAAATTTAATACAAGAAAATTAACCTGTTAAAAAAACAGAATTATAGGCTAAAAGGCCGTAATTTAAAAGTTTAGAATATTGTTTTTAATGAATATTATTGCGTAAAAGAGTAACGCAAACGATTGAATTTAAATATAGAAGAAAGGTTACAAAGATACGGAAAACAAAGTTGAAATCCTATATTGATTCGTATTTATTCTTGCCTTACTTTTACTTGATTTTTGTACATACGAAACCTATTTGTTTCGAGTTTACAAAAAGCCTAAACACGATACATTTTAATGATTGTTGGCAATTTATTGCTGAGTACAAACGCAAACAAACAAAATCTTATGAAGAACAAAAGCCTGATTTCAATTACAGACTACTCCAAAGAAGACTATCTGAAATTAATTGAAATTGCCGAAGAATTTGAGAAAAATCCAAAACAACAATTATTAAAAGGGTACGTTATCGCGTCCCTTTTTTTTGAGCCCTCTACTCGTACACGTCTCAGTTTTGAGAGTGCTATTAACCGTCTTGGAGGTCGAATTGTAGGATTTACAGATGCATCCTCATCCAGTGTTAAAAAAGGAGAATCACTAAAAGACACCATTTTAACAGTGAGTAACTACAGCGATCTTATTGTGATGCGTCACCCTATTGAAGGAAGTGCGCGCTATGCAAGCGAAGTAGCACCGGTTCCAGTTGTAAATGCAGGAGATGGTGCTAACCAGCACCCCACTCAATGCTTACTTGACCTATACAGTATCAAGAAAACACAAGGAACGCTTGATAATCTTAATATTGCTCTAGTTGGGGACTTAAAATATGGTCGCACTGTTCACTCCCTCATGATGGCCATGGCTCACTTCAATCCTACTTTTAACTTCATTTCACCTGAATCATTGCGTATGCCTCAGGGATATAAAAATCACCTTGATAATGAAGGTATTAAATATTATGAACACGATGTATTAGAAGATGCCATTCCACATGCAGATATTATTTACATGACACGTGTTCAAAAGGAGCGTTTCTCAGATCCTATCGAATACGAAAAAGTAAAAAATGCTTATGTACTTCGCAATGCCATGTTAGATGAAACTAAAGATAACCTGCGCATTTTACACCCACTACCACGTGTAAATGAGATTCACGAGGATGTAGATTCTAATCCCAAAGCATATTATTTTGAACAAGCACTTAACGGTGTATTCATGCGTCAGGCCATATTAACTTCAATTTTAGGACTTAAATAAAACGACCCGTAACTATGAAAGATAAAACACTGAGCGTAAGCGCCATTAAAGAAGGAACTGTAATAGATCACATACCTGCCGATAGTCTATTTGATGTGCTTTCAATTCTTCGATTAGATGAACTTGAAAGTCAAATTACTTTTGGAACTAACCTTAAAAGTGAAAAATACGGTAAAAAAGCCATTATTAAGTTAGAGGGTAAATTTTTTATGGATGATGAAATTAACCGTATTGCTTTAGTTGCACCAGAGGCAAAACTTAATATTATCCGTGATTATAAAGTAGATGAAAAAAAGGTAGTTGGATTACCAGACGAGATCATTGGTATTGCTAAATGCATGAACCCTAAATGTGTAACCAACAATGAAACTGTTACTACTAAATTCAAAGTTATTGATAAAAAAGTGGTAACACTAAAATGCCATTACTGCGAAAAGCTAACAGATAAAAAGCATCTGAAAATTATCTAATTATTACAAATACCAAATATCAAAATCCAAACAAAGTAGTACACAAAAGTTATTTACTACTTTGTTTGGATTCACTTTTCAAGACAAAGTCATGAATTATTCAAATATCCTATTATAACCTCAATTGAGGATTCAGAAAATAAATACAAAAACCTAGAAGATAGAACATTCGAATTTGCGAAAGAAATTAGAACTTTTGTAAAAACACTTGAAAAAACTATTGCCAATATTGAAGATTCAAGGCAAGTCGTTCGATCTTCAGGGTCTATCGGTGCCGAATATATTGAAGCTAATGACTCTTTAAGTGAGAAAGATTTTATTTATAGAATTAGAATTAGTAGAAAAGAAGCAAAGGAATCTACTTTCTGGTTAAAGCTTATTAATGAAACAAACGAACTTATTGATAATTTAAAAATCGAATCGCTTATTAATGAATCGTATGAACTAAGATATATTTTCTCTTCAATCCTTAAAAAAGTAACAGGCTCCACAAAGTAATTGAAACTATTAATTTTTAAATTTTTATCATCACCTCCAGTTTAAAATTTGATATTTGTTATTTGTATTCTGGAATTTGGAATTTAAAATAGAATTATGAAAAAACTCTCCAACCCATACGCAAAGCTAGAAGGTTACAACTGCTTTGGTTGTGCACCTAAAAATAATGAAGGGCTCAGACTTACATTTTATGAAGATGGTGACGAAATTGTCACAAAATGGCAACCCGAGCATGCTTATGAAGGATTCCATAATGTGCTTCATGGAGGAATACAGGCAACCCTAATGGATGAAATTGCAAATTGGGTAGTTGTCACTCAAACAGAAACTTCCGGCATGACGGTCGAATTAAATACAAAATTTCATAAAGCTGTTATGATTGAAAACGAGAAGCCTATTACGATACGTGCCAAGTTGACAGAAAAAGATCAAAAAAAAGCTACAATTCATGCACAAATTTATAATTTTGCGGGCGATTTGTGTTCAGAAAGCAATGTGGTGTATTATTTGTTTCCACCGCAAGTAGCAGCCAGAAAATTATATTATCCAGGCAAAGCTGCTTTCTACGAAAGTGAATAGAAAATAAAACTGTAAATAAAAATGAAGCACGTTAAACTTTCAGATGATATCTATTATTTAGGTGTAAACGACAGACGCACACATTTATTTGAAAATGCATGGCCGCTACCTAATGGGGTTGCTTATAACTCATATTTAATTGTAGACGAAAAAACTGCACTTGTTGATACTGTTGAGTACGGTCATATGGAAGATTTTCTGCAAAGACTTGAAGACATATTGGGCGAACGTCAATTAGACTATCTGGTAATTAACCACATGGAGCCAGATCATAGTGGTGCCATTAGACAAATCACAAATCTATATCCTGATATTCAAATTGTAGGAAATAAAAAAACGTTCCCTATTTTAGAAGGTTTCTATGGAATTTCGCAAAACCTGTACGAAGTTTCTGAAGGGGACATGCTCGACCTTGGAAAACACAAACTAAACTTTTATATGGCACCTATGGTGCATTGGCCAGAAACAATGGTTACGTACGAAAGCACTACTAAAACATTGTTTTCTGCAGATGCCTTTGGAAGCTTTGGAACGCTTGACGGTGGTATTTTTGATGACGAATTGAATCTTAATTTTTTCGAAGATGAGCTTCGTCGTTACTACAGTAATATCGTAGGAAAATATGGTAATCAAACCCAAAAAGCGCTAGCAAAAATTGCCGATTTAGATATTAAACTTATTGCAGCCACTCATGGTCCAATCTGGCGTTGCCACATTGATTGGATTATTGAAAAATATCAAAAATGGTCTTTATACGAGGCAGAAGAAGATGGTGTTGTAATTGTTTTTGGATCAATGTATGGTAACACAGAAAAGATGGCTGATCATATTGCCCGCACATTATCTGAACAAGGAATTAAAGATATTCGTATCTACGATGCTTCCAAAACACATGCATCTTATATTATAAGTGATATTTGGAAATATAACGGTTTAATAATCGGATCTGCAGCATATAATGGAGGTGCTTTTCCGGCTGTAACTAGTTTGCTTGACAAATTAAAAAATATGTATGTGAAAAATCGTCACTTTGGAATTTTCGGTAGCTCATCATGGGGCGGTGGCGGACATCGCACTATTCAAAAATGGGCTGAAGAAGCTAAATTAGAACCTCTTGGACCTAAAGCTGAAGCACGCTGTGCTCCAAATGACGATGACTTTGCTCTTTGCGATGAAGTAGCAATAGAAGTAGCAAATGCAATCAAAAACCCAAAATAAAAACCATGCAAGATATTAATTATGAAGCCACACATTCTACACCAGGAATTAAACTAGATTCTTCCAAAGGTGTAATGGAATTATATGGCCGCTCAATACCAGACAACGCCCTTAATGTGTATCGCCCTGTACTAGAATGGCTTGAGAATTATATGATTGAGCCAAAACAAGAAACGACACTTAATTTCAAAATTGAATTTTTCAACACAAGCTCCTCAAAATTTATTTTACAAATCCTAAAAAAGCTTGAAGAGTTAAATCGTCAAAAATTCAACGTAACCGTCAATTGGTACTACAATGACGAAGATATTCTTGATTTAGCAGAAGATTACCAGGAGCTAGTGGGTTTGAAATTTAATTTTCACGAAGCGGTTTTAAAATAAAAATAAAGGGTTGTCAAATTGACAACCCTTTTTATTTTATTGCTTTATGATTTTTCCTCTTTGAATACCTGACGAAGTTTCAATCATATAGAAATACACTCCAGCGTCCCAATCTTTTGTATTAATAAGTAATTGGTTTGCAGCATTTGCAGCTGACTCATAAATTACCTGACCGCTTATATTCACAATAGAAACAACTCCAGTAAACTGTGTATTATTTTGCAATCTAAAATTCAATTCTACGTCAGCAGGTTGTGGATAAACCTTTAATTCAACCTTAGCAGCTGTACTTGAAATTCCAACCCCTGATTCGCTTTTATTAGTTACCAAAGCCTTCATACAAAAATTTCCTGTATGCACCCAATCAAGTTCGCCTTCGTTATAAAAATCAATCCACTCATCTGACTCGTTTTTATAAAAACTTTGGCCGGGTTTGGAAGTAGATCGTACAATGGCCCTGGTATTGTCTCCACATAATAAAACAGGTACTTCAGAAGTTCTATCAAAAGGATGTCCGCCCTTGTCAAGTTCCAGATATAAATAAAAATTCTCATCCTTATTAACAATTACATCTGAAAGTAAATCAATTGTATGAAATCCACTATGTGGAATAAATCCATCAACATGGGCTATCAAATCTGTCAAGTCAACTCCATCAAAAGCTTTATATATTTTGTATGAATAATGAACACTATCAATTGCAGTAAAAAAACTTACTGCATTTATTTCAATAGTATCATTTGCAGTAAAAACATTCAAGGCAGTAGTAATATCGGTTTTTGTATCGCGCCACCCATGGTAATCATGGTAATAAATTGAATCATAAAATGGCTCAACAGCATTAAAAAGTGACACAGCACCCATTTCTGGATGTCGCCCAGCCCATTTATCATAATATGAAATCCAAAAACAGCCATCATTACCCCAGGATTCTCCCCAACTGTTTTTACATAGCCATGCACCCGGTTCTGGTGCACCTATATCAATGGTATCATTCCACCCGATAATTGCAATAGCATGATTGGGATCCATATCATTTGTTGGCGGCTGATAATGCATATACTGGTATATAAAATCTTGACTATATGCCATACAGGTGCCCATAACCCCATTTTCCATTACTTTTCTTTTGATAGTTTCAATACCATTCAGGCTTTCATCCATTGTATACCATTCAATATCTCTAACATAAAAGTATTTATATCCACCCCTTTTTCTGGATGGTGCATTATAATACCAACTACTATAATTAGTTGTGTCTTTTATAGCCCCTTCTCCCCTGCTTAAATATGCTGATGTAACACGATAATCGCCGCCATAATGAACTTCAAGGCCACTTCCATCATTCGCCATAGTATCCTGATTAAACTCATAATTAAAACCATTCCACCAATCAAGATGATATTCAGAAAGATCCGGTTCACCATCTAAACCAGCATTGAGCCAATTACCATTCATAAGTAAATTTCCTTCAATAGATGCCATAGCTCCGTGAGTCCAACATGTACCTCCTAATTGATGCTTTATGGATGTAACATAATTATTACCATTAAAGCTTCTTAAATCAAAAGTTAAAGGTAATTCCTGAGCATTAATATGAATACTCAAAATAAATAATAGGAATAGAGCAAAGTTTTTCATAGCTACACTTTTAACCAAATTTAAAAAAAAATGAGAATAAAACATAAAAATTCCATTAGCATAAAACCATGATTACCTGAGGAATATAAAAAAAGTTGTATATTTCAATAGGGTATTTGACTTTTCATTCATCTTATTAATAAACAACCCGAAGAAACCGGAAAACTTCGCCTAAAAAATTAAGAAAATGAAAAAACACAAATTAACATTCAGCCTCAAAGCATTGGCATTTTTAATAGTGCTAATCGTAGTTTTTGGTCAAATAATTACTGCTCAAACCTATGAATTTAAAGGAAAAGTAATTGATAAAGAGACCAAAGAACAAAAACTGTTTGCTTCAATTTCAATTTCAAACTCAAACATTGGAACTGTTACAAATGCTGAAGGTAACTTCCTTATTAAGGTACCAGATGATAAATCAAATCAGAACCTAATTGTAAGTTATATTGGCTATAAGAATGCTGAGATTCCATTGAGTACCCTAAAAAAAGGAGTTCAAAACATAATAGAAATTGAATCCAAAAATGTCAAACTATCAACCATTATTGCCACACCCAAAGAACCAGAAGAAATTGTAAGAGCAATGCTCTCAAACCTTGACAACAAGTATTATACTGATAAAGCAATGTTGGAGGCTTTTTATCGTGAAAGTATTAAAGAGCGCAGACATTATCAAACACTTGCAGAAGCCGTTGTCAATATATACAAAGCACCGAACAGGGCAGTATTTGGACATGATCAGGTTAACATTGAAAAAGGAAGAAAAAACATTAACACCAAAAACATTGACACCCTACTGGTAAAATTAAGAGGTGGACCACGTGTCTTAATGTACCTGGACTTAGTTAAAAATCCATCAATGATTTTAAATGATGACTATATTAAGTTTTATACTTACAAAATTGAGAATATAGTCTCAATAGATAACAAACCTCACTATGTAATAAGCTTTACGCAACAGCCTTATGTAAACTTTCCGCTATACTCAGGTAAATTTTATGTGGATATGGAAAAATTAGCACTACGTGAAGCCATTTTCAGCATGAATATGATCAATAGCGTAGAAGTTCAAAGACGTTTTCTACGCAAAAAGCCTCTATTTATGAAATTCGAGCCTAAGTATGCTAACTACCACATCAAATACGAAGAAATTGACGGTAAATATATGTTTGATTACGCGAGAGCAACCATAAACTTTGTATGTGACTACAAGCATAAACTATTTAAAAACCGCTATACTATTACATCAGAAATGGTAGTAACAGACAGAAAATTCGATAATGTACAGCCTTTTGAGAAGCATCAACAGTTTTATAGTAACCAGATTCTTTCAGAAAATCTAAGTAGTTTCTCAGATGAAGCATTCTGGGGCAACAAAAACATTATTGATCCAACTAAAGATATCAACAAAGCTATTCAAAAACTCATTAAGAAATAAAAATAAAAGCACCGGGCACTCATAGCAATAGTACATTGAAAAAATGATACAAACCAGACAAACTGATTGGTCCACTATAGCCCGGTGCTTTTTAAATCAACTGAATAACAATTATTTATTATTAAACTATTACTAAAACCGGAAAAATATATTGTATTTTTGAGTATAGAATATATTGAATGAGTAACGCTGAAGAAAATATAAAAAGGCAAATTAAAAAAGGAAATAAAAACGCCTTAGAATCACTGTTTAAAACGCACTACAACGATCTTTGTAACTTTGCATATCAATTTGTGCATTCTAAAGATGAAGCTGAAGAAATCGTTCAGGAGACTTTTTTTCGATTATGGAATAAAAAAACAAAAATTAAAATTAAAAAGAGTTTAAAGAGTTACCTGTACACTTCTGTGAGAAACCTTTGTACCGAACATGGCAGACACTTATTGGTGAAAGCAAAATATGCTAAAGAAATTAAAGAAAATGAAGCTCCACCAACGCCGCAAAAAATTCTGGAAGCAAATCAATTAGAACTCTTATTGAAAGAGACCTTTGATAAGTTGCCGGAAAGATGCAGAAAAATATTCAGCATGAGCAGGAATGAAGGACTCAAATATTCAGAAATAGCAAAGAAACTTTCCATATCTGTAAAAACAGTTGAAGCTGATATGGGACAAACACTAAAAGCACTAAGACATACTTTAAAAATGAGTGAACAATGATAAATAAAGAATTTGAAATAAAAGCCGCCGCGTATTTATCCGGAGAACTTGACCAGCAAGAAAAAGCTCATTTTGAAGAACAACTTAGAAATGACCCGCAACTTAATCAGGAGATAGAATTATTAGCACAATTTTGGAATAAAATGGAGCAAAAGAATTTTGACACAGACGCAGCATGGGAAAACCTATCCAGAAGAATTGACACCGAAAAGCCAATTAAAAAGAGAAGGATTGGTAAAGAGATGCTTATTGGAATTGCCGCAGCATCGATTATCATATTTGGATTGTTGACTATTATTATAGCTGAATTTTTACCAGGAAATGACCAAATAAAATACATTGCTGAGCAAAGAATGGAAGTTCAATTGCCAGATAATAGTAAAGTTATTCTTCAAAAAGGAACAAAACTTACACTTGATGAACATTTCAATTCAAATACACGCACCGTTAACCTTAAAGGAAAAGCCTGGTTCGAAGTAACACCCAACAAAGAAATACCATTTATAATACAGGCTGCCAGATGCGAAGTCAAAGTTGTAGGGACAAAATTCAGCGTCGATTCCAGACCAAACATGGCCGATAAAGTAGTAGTGAAATCAGGAGAAGTTATGGTAACACATAAATTCAGTGACAAAACTGTAACTTTAGTTGCCAATGACAATGTTGCTGTTTCAAATGAAACATTCACCGAAAATATTCCACTACCGGATAATTACCTAAGTTGGGTATTTCGTAAATTTTACTTCTCAAACAATACACTCAATGATGTATGTTTAGACCTAAATCAGGCCTTTATTAAGCACATTAAATTAGATGGGAACGACATAGGTAAACTAAAGCTTTCTGCCACGTTTAGTAATCAAACCATTGATGAAATTGCTCAAATCATTGCAGAAACCCATAACCTAAAAATCTCGTCAAATAATAAGGTGATTGTATTAAGTAAAAAGAAAAACTAAATGCGAAAACTCTGTTTTGTAATTTTTTTTCTCATTATATATGGCAACATTAATGCTCAGCAAACCAAAGCATTAGAACACAAAGTTCAAATACCTGATAGCCTTACTTATGCACGACAAATCATTGATTTTCTTTCCATAAAAACACAATACTATTTTTCATATGACAGTGACTTAATAAATGACACTGCGCAAGTAAACTTTTCAAATACAGACTCCATTGCGGTAAAAAAGGTTATTTATAAGCTTTCGGGAACAAAAAATATTTCTTTTAAAATTACTTCGAGCCATGTAATTATAACCAGAAAAGCACAAAAACCAATCAATAACGTAGTTAATGGAAAAGTTTCCGATAATGGAAAACCTCTATATGGAGCTACCGTTTATCTTAAAAATAGCTTAAAGGGAGTAATTACAAATGCTGACGGAGAATTTATTCTCAAATTCCCAAATGATCAATCTATTGACACCCTAATAGTTAGTTATATTGGCTATTTTACTCAAACAATACCCATAAAAAAGCCTGTTAACAAGGAGATTACTATTGAATTAAAACCACATGTTTTTACTCTGAATGAAATTGTAGTTACTGGTGCAAATGCAGAAACGATTATTCGTAAAATGCTTAGCAACTTTAAACATGCCTATCCCAAACAAAATATTACTTATCACACTTTTTACCGGGAAGAAGTAAAGATCGAAGATAACTACAAATATTTCTCGGAAGCCGTGTTGGAGGTTTTTAAAAATAGCTATACTCACATGCTAAATACAGAACGAATCAAAGTAATACAAAGCAGAACTTTTCGCTCAGTAACTGGTGATTCTTTGCTACTAAAAATCAAATCAGGATTAAGGACCTCTCTTTATCTTGACGTAGTGCGTTATCAACCTGACTTTCTGCATGTGCAAACTCTGGATAGATATAATTATACAATTGATGAAGTTAAACTTCAAGATAATGACTTAATATATATCATTTCTTTTCGTCCAAAAACCCATTCAGAAGATGCATTATATACTGGCAAAATATTCATAAACGGCCAGTCCAGCACGTTAAAAAAAGTAGAATTTCAATATGCTTCTCATCAAAAACATAAACTAAAGGAACTACTTTCTAATAACTACGAACGACTTCATGTGAAGCCAGTACAGGCTAGTTATGAAATTCAATACATAAACATGGAGAACACCTGTTATTTACAGTATATCAACACAGACATTCAGTTAAAGCTTAGAAAGAAAAAGGATTGGTTCTCAACTCCAATATCTGTAAAATCTTCGTCATATGTTGTAGGAGTTGATACACTTAATGTGTCTAAACCTACTAAAAAAGAAACTGTAAACCCTTCAGTCGTATTTTCAGAGAGTAATTTCAGCTATGAACCAGAGTTTTGGGGGAAATACAACTTCCTAAAACCCTCAAACAAAGTAATTGGGGACCTAAAAAAAATGATAGAAGTTAAGAAAGAAGTTAAGATTATACCATAAAGTAAATTGATGACAAAATTCAGTAAACAGAAACTCTCTCTTTATTCCTCCTTAATCTTTTTTATTGTTTCCTTTTACTAAATACCAATCTACCCAAGCATCCATCTGTTCTGCTGTAGAGGGTTTTAAAACTATATTTCGTTTATAATCTAAAAGAAAATATGTAGGTGTAGCAAATACGTGATAGTTTTTAACCACATCACTTTCCCACTTCTTATAATCGCAAATGCTAATAAATGGAAAAACAGTTGAAAAACTTTTAAATATTTGTTGATCGGTGTCAAGAGAGACAAAAACAACCTCTACACTTTGAGACTTCCATTTACTGTATAGTTGTTTTATTTGAGCTAATTCTTGCGGGCAATGAGGACACCAACTGGCTCCAAAAACAAGCAAAGTATAATCCGCCTCAATATCTGAAAGTTTATGAGGTTTCATTTGATTATAACCGGGAGCACTTACATCGCCCATAAACACAAAATCAGGAGCTGTATTGCCAATTTTCATGGCTCTGTAACTCTCTAGTTGATTTTCGAAATTCGATTCCAACACACACGAAGATTTGTTTAATAGTTTTAATGCAAGATATTCAGATGATTTAAAAAGACTTCTTTTTTCCAGCAATTTAAAAAGGTGGTTCCCAACCTCATTCAGTTTAGCTTCATCTTCAATCAGATTTTCGATAAGAATATCGATGCTTTTATTCATTTCGATATACACAGAATTTAACGAACGACCACTATTTTCGATCAACCAAAAATGGGCATCAATTACATCTTGCAGCAAACCACTTTTATACAATCTTGAATCTGTATAGTCAAGGTCTCTGAAGGCAGCAATAGTAGCCGGAATTTCTTCTGTTCTATATTGAGCAACGGTACCCACAGAACTCACAAGCTTTCTGATTGGCAGGTAATAACTTATGTAAGATTTACTATTTAATCCATCTAGAAATTTCTGATCTTCAATTTTAATCCTTTCAATTTCCGTTTCAATTGCATTAGCCGGTGTAGCTTTTGAGACAAACAGCGGATCTTGCTTATAAATTTTCCTCAAATAAACCCATGCGCTCATAGTTTGCTCACGTCGGGGATGCTCGCTTGCATATTGGTCGAATAGCTTATTCTCCTCTCCTTTTAATATCTCAATAGCCTCAACATCAACAAAATCATTTCCTTTTAACGCCATATTATTACCGCTCAAAACTACCACAAAGGACTTTCCATCTTCAGATTCCAGAAAACCCATACCAACATCTTCTTTTGAATAGGATATTTCAAACTTTCCGGTTATATCAGCATAAGTACTATCAATTTTGTAGGCGTCAAAACCATTAAATCCCTGGAGTATGATTTTTTGGTTTTTGTAAGCAATGAAATTACCTTCAATTTTGGATTGAGAAAAAGCTAATTGAGACAGGAATAACAAAAATAATAGTTTGAAATATTTCATGGCAAAAAAATAAAACACCCTGTAATGTAGTTAAAATCCGTCATTACAGGGTTTATGTTTAGAAATTTATTTAGTCTTTAATGCAGCGGACGGACATTCCATTAGCTCGATTATAACTATATATTCCTACATGATTGTAAGCAAATCTAAGAAAGCGAGCTCCACTACCAATAACATTACTTGTCCAATAGAATCCTGTAGCCCCAACATATTCTAATATCCCATCATCATAATGCCTATAACCTCCCTTAGTCAATTTCAAAGGCGAGCCAAAAGCCCCATATGAATCAGCACTAGACCAACTTTGATATTCAGCAATCCATTCAGCTTCAGTAGGTACACGATAACCATCAGGACAAGGATTATTTATTCCATCTACTCCTTGCCAATAGTCATCATTTATCACGTCTCTCCAACCTCCCGGATAAATACTATGAAGTATAAAATCACCGTGTCCAGGATCATCAGTGGTACTAACAGTAGTTGTGGTTGCTGAAGTGCGACTTTCATGCCCATCGGTTCCACGGCCCCATTGATATAAATCTCCGTAAGCATCCGAATCATTGCTTGATGTTGCAACTTGAGCAGCACCGAGATTCTTTTCCATCCATATTTTTCCAGTAACAGGGTTTTCCACATCACCTGGTTCTAAAGGAGTTTTCCATGCTGGAACACCACCTGACATTGTTAATACCTGTCCATCATTTCCGGGAGCCACTGTAACCCATTGCATACCATTCCAATATTGCATTTCACCGACTTGCGTTCCGGCAGGTACACTTGGGTCACTCTCAGTTTCAATATAAGATCCTAAGTCACTGATTTGACTCTCAGTGATTGAAATACCAGTGGTTTTATCCCATGACGTGAATTCAGGATCAGATTCCGCAGTTAAATAAGATTGCAGGTCTGTAATTTGACTCTCCGTAACCTCCAATGCAGCCTGATGAGCAGTAACATCACTTTCAGTCACTGTATAGTCCGAAATGTATGTTGGCGTGAATTTCACAAATTTTGATCCATCATATTTTAATAAGTCTCCGGATAAAACACCAGCCATATCAAATTTAGCATCAAATACAGGATCAGTTTCCGTTTCCAAATAGGATCCTAAGTCACTAATCTGACTTTCAGTAATCGAAATACCCGTTGAGCGGTTCCAAGCTGAAAACTGTGGATCCAATTCAGTTTCTATGTAACTACCCAGATCTGTCACCTGGCTTTCTGTTATAGTTATGCCAGTGGTCTTATCC
>PKTE01000139.1 GCA_002869335.1 Salinivirgaceae bacterium
ATAATAATTTTAGATTTAAATCCCATGATCAACTTTGTCGAATTTAGAATTTTTATATATACTGTTCAATTTCCCCTAATTGGCACCAACTATTGAATAACCGTACCTCGAATTCCCATTATTTTGAATATCTCAAGCGTAATGGTTATTTCTTTTCTCCAAAAGTAAACATTATTATCCAATATTAATTCCATCAAGCGGACTTTTAATTGTGCGTAAATGCGCATTGCTGATATGTGTGTAAATTTCTGTTGTTTTTGAACTGTTATGTCCCAACAAACCTTGTATGTATCGTAAATCAGTTCCCGCCTCCAGCAAATGTGTGGCAAAAGAATGTCGCAGTGTATGTGTCCCACTATGTGGCTTGACCCGTGCCTTTTTAACCGCTTCTCTTAAAACCTTCCTAATGCTCGAATCTGAATACTTCCCTCCAAATTGCCCCTCGAAAAGAAATTCTTTTGGTCGATATTCATGAAAATATATTTTTAGCATGTTAAGCGCTCTATCAGCTAAAATTGTATATCTGTCCTTATTCCCCTTTGCTTCCCTTATCCTTATTTGCATGCGATCCCTAATAATATCTTCAGGCTTTAAATTTATCACCTCACTTACACGTAACCCGGCCGAATACATTAAACTTATAATTGTTTTATGCTTAGTGTTTTCTATTTGATCTATTATTCGACCTATTTCCACTAAACTCCATACTTTGGGAAGCTTTTTTTCTCTTTTCGATCTCACAACTGATGCCAGTTCAAGATTCGAATTCAATATTTCTCTATAATAAAGCTTTATGGCACTTACACTTTGATTTATTTTATTTGAACCGGCTCCCGAAGTCTCTTTCATTTGTTCATGATACTTGTTGATTTCATTTGCGCTAAACTTGTTAATTGTGTGTATGTTATGCAGCGGATACGCATTTATAAATCGTAAAAAATAGTAATGATATGTTTCAATGGTATTTTCAGCATAATTGCGCACAATCATATATCTTAAAAATTCTGTAGGACAGCTCTTGAAACGGGAATGTTTCAAATACGATTGCTCCAACAATAGCTTTTTGATTTGGATATCTCTTATGTCAATTTTATGATGAAGCCGAATGTTTAAAATACTACTGTATTCATCAATAAAGCGTAACAAATTCTTTTGATTTGCTTCAAAATAGTACACGGGTAATTTTTCGCCATGCGTAAGCCAATCACTCGTTTTTAATATTTTCTTTATCTCATAATTACTTTTATAACTGATGAGAAAATACGATTTCTCTTTTATTTTTTTCGAAACTAACAACACGGCAGCTTCTTTTTTGATGGCAGAAAGAATTTTCGTTGGGTTAATGCTGGCCTTAATTTCTACATTGTCGGCCGTAATAGCCGCAGAACGATATAAATACTGAGTATTGATAATGGCTATACCATCAAACAAATCATGTAATAAAGATATGTTGGTTTCAGTGTCTTTCACACAATAAGTATCCATCTGCTCACTGAATCTTATCCAATCGTTTTGTCCGATTAATCGGTCAATAATATCGCTCTTTTTATAGAATAATACAATTAATGATTGTTTCGTTGTAGGATGGGTTCTTTTGTTCAAATAAATTTTTGGCTTCATATGCAAGTCGTTGTTGATAAGTAACTGTTATTTAGCGCCTAATGCTTGTATGGTAGCAGCGAAGCAATCTCGAGGTCACTTCGCTGTTACTCTTTGCAATTAGAGAGCTTCCATTCTTTTCAATCAATAATAAAGGCTTATACATTTTTAAAATTTCAACATTAAATCCGATTTAATAGATGCTACTCAGCTGCTTATTCTTATCATAAACAATGTCATAACTAAAAGTCAATTCTTTTTTGGCATTAGCTTTCATTTTAATATTCCATGTTAGCATTCCGGTTGATGATGCATACTTTGCACTTCCGAACTCAAACGGTTTTATTTTGATCTCTTCGTTTTGCGAAACCGGAACCTGATCTTCAACTATTAAATTTATATCTGATACTTTATTGTTTTTGATCTTGATTGAATAAGCAATGGTTTTCATGGCATCCTTGCCTAATTTGTTTTTCTCAATTTTTTCATGCTCTTTTTTTCGTTCAGCAATCACTCCGCGGTCTTTACCAAGCGCAAGTTCAAGCGTGTCGGCCATTGAATTTGTATTTAGATTGGTTTCGCCCACAAAAGTTCCTTCGAAGTATATATTTGCAGCGCCGGGCAACAGATACAATGAGCCCCAATCTGTGATTTTAGCAATTAAAAATGCTTGCCTGTCAAGTTTAGGAACCAAATAATGGAAGTAATCTGTTTCAAGCTTTTTATCCTGTATCCCTACCATATGGGCTTGTCCGTCAGAAGGTATTGTATAAGGCAGGTCAATATCGTATTCAATATTTGTCATGGTATGATTAGCTTGTGTAAAAGAAGCAGCTGATAGGGCAGGAGACAATACCTCTTCATAATCAGCAGTGGCATCATTCATTTTGGATGCCGGCTGGTTAAATAGGCGTTTGTCTTGTTTTGCATACCCATAATTGTAGGGTGTGAAATAATTGGCGTATAGTATTGATAAGTATGGTTTTGTGTAATTCTGGCTTGGCATAATTGTAGAAAGTGTAAGTTTAGCATTTTCCCAGTTTTCCCCCGAATTTTGATACACATTGGCCTTGTAAACAAGTTGGATGGGCTGGTTTACACCCTCTGATCGTATATCGTAGGCAGGCGACCATCCGGCATTGCTTACCATATAGCTAATTTCCATTTTTCCACTCACTGCTTCCTTTGATTGTACACTTACCACCACCTGGTATTTTGGACCTTCGGGCTTTTTAACCGGATTTATTCTTGAATTATATGATTGTAGTTTGCTTAAGCGATTCTGCATGCGCGTGCGTTTTTTATTTAGCGAAAATTCCTCACGCTTAATCTTCATAAGTGTGGTGTTGATATCGGCAAGCTGCTTTCTGAGATAATCCATCGCAAACTCTAGTTCTGTGATAGTATCTACATTTCCCTGCATATACTTATTGCCCAACAAAACTTTCTTTTCAAGCGTAATAAACTCGCGTTTATTGGTAAGGTCTTCAATATCAAACCCAATTTGTGAAATAGAATCCGAAAGCAATGCTATATCTCTCACTATTTGAGGAGGCAATGGCTCTGCATTAGGAGGGATTGGCTCTGGTTGCTTCACTCTGAACTGCACATCGAGTATTATGAATTTCCCAAACCCTCTCGCCTGAAGACTTTTGGTGTTGATGTATGGCGAAACACCCTCAAAGATTATTTCAGAAAGTCCGGCGCTTAATTTAAAGGTGCCCGAACGCTCTATTTGTGCTCCCGATGTAAAAACAGTTACATGGTCAATTTTTGAGTTTACCTTTTTCTCTTTGGCTGCATACAGATTTGTTATCATAAACAAGGCTGTAATTAATAGATTAAATGATTTCATAGTGTCAAGTTTTTTGTTTGTCAATCAATTTTCTATAAGGATGCAGCAACTTCATATTTTCCATAAATTAATCTAAAAAATAAGACCACAATCACAGAAACCCGACCCTGAGCGGAGTCGAAGGGTCGAACAGTAATGTTTATTTTTCCAAAACAAAGTAAAACGGCAGCCTTGCTTTCAGGGTGTAAACTGTTTTTATGTTTTCTAATATTCATTTTGCCGCCGTTTTACTCATTAGTAATATAAGCTTGTGGAAATTCCATTTGCGAAATTTCTTAGGACAAAACTATGGTCAAATCAAAAATTATCCGTTTTTTTAAATGTTTATAGACGTCTATAAGCGTATAAAAAAACAAGTAGTATGAAACAGGAAACACAAAAGTGCCTCTATTGCAGTGGAATAGTGAAGGGGAGAAGCGATAAGCGATTTTGTAGCCCCGAATGTAAAAGTGCATATCACAATCAGCACACCAATCCGCAGGA
>PKTE01000104.1 GCA_002869335.1 Salinivirgaceae bacterium
AATAATGGGAAGGTGTTATTAAACATTGGATATATTACCGACAAGAAAAAGGAAAAATAAGCTGCCCTTTCAGGGCGCTCAATTGTGTCGGAATTAGCCTGAGGCGTTGCCTCAGGTTTGAATAAACAAGGCTTTCAGCCTTGCAAATTATAGTTGCCCCTGCCAATATATTAAAAATATTCTCGCCACGAAGTGGCAATTTATATTTACCCAAAGGAACGCCTTGGGTAAATATAACTAGCTCTTAAGCACCCTGAAAGGGCAACTTATGTACGATTATTGCTCGTGCTAAAAATACATATCCCGCTCCCCTTGCTTAATACGTTCAATACGATTACGAAGTTCCTCTACATTCTTGAATCCATCAAGTTCTGTATTAATCGTATTTTCAATAATTTCCCAACCTTTTGTTGATGTAGAATCAGTGGCATAATCTTCCAAATATTCTGCAAGTGTTAGTATAGCATTTGGGGTACAATATCTTTTAATAAAACCTGGAACAGAGAACTCCATAAAATGCTCTCCTGTGCGTCCCAGACGATAACATGCAGTGCAAAATGATGGCAATTTGCCTGTATCCAAAAGCTCATCAATAATCTCACCTAATGAGCGATTATCATTTATCATAAACTGTTCACGATTTAGGTTTTGTTCCTCATTTTTACTTGCATGATATGAACCTAACTCGAGTTTTGTTCCACCATCAATTTGTGACACACCGAATTCAATCACTTCCTGACGTACGCTCACGCTTTCACGCGCAGTTAAAATCATTCCGGTATAAGGCACAGCTAATCTAAGTATAGCAACCAGGCGCTTAAATTCCTCATCACTCACCATATATTTATCCGTCATGCCAATTGAAGTACTATCTGTAATACGAGGAAATGAAAGCGTATGTGGACCTACATTATAACAAGCTTCCAAATGGTTTGTATGACGAACCAATGCCATTACTTCAAACTTCCAATCATATAGTCCGAATAATGCTCCCAAACCTACATCGTCAATTCCGGCTTCCATAGCACGGTCTAGTGAAGTTAAGCGGTAATTAAAGTCTGCTTTCTTACCTCCTAAATGGTAACTTTTATAAACTTCTGGATGGTAGGTTTCCTGAAAAATTTGGTAAGTACCAATGCCCGCTTCATGCACTTTCCTGAACCCTTCATCGTCAAGTGGGGCAGCATTAATATTTACGCGACGAATTTCGCCATTACCTTTTTTGACACCATAAACTAATTTAACCGTGTGAGCAATGTAATCCGCATCATATTTTGGATGTTCACCATACACCAAAATCAATCGCTTCTGACCATTATCTTCCAAAGCCTCAACCTCTTGTATGATTTCCTTATCGGCCAAAGTCATGCGTTCCGCATCTTTGTTAGTAACTCTAAAGCCACAGTATTTACAGTTATTTGTACAATAATTTCCAATATACAAAGGGGCAAAAAGCACTATCCGATTTCCATATACCTTACGTTTCAACTCTCGTGCACCTTCTTTTATTTGCTCAATCAACTCAGGATCATCAGCTTGTAAAAGCGTAGCTACTTCCTGCAAGTTCAATCTGTTTTTATTGAGTGATTTTTGAATAATTTCTTCTACAACCTTTTTATTGGGTTTGGCATTGTTTAAAAAATCTTCAATTTCCTGTGCGTCAATGAACGGTTCATTTGGGCGATCTTCGATACGATATTTTTCTGGTGTAAATTGCATAATGGTTTTTGTTTACCGAATTGCTGTCATTCGGATCAGTTTATAATTTCTGCCAAAAGGCAAGAGATTCTTTTTCAATCTTTTGCAAATCCTCTTTTGCCAAACTGGCTGGGATAATAATACCTGTACTTGGCGTCAGATTGATACGCTTAGCATTTTCAATATCAGTGACATTACTCCATTGAAAAGCCCATCGTTTACCAAAAATCCGACAAACAACGACATCTACATTGAATGTTGCATTGATCCATTCACCAAGTTCAGCATAATGGTCGTTTCCTTCCATTTAGTCTCCTTTTATGAGCGCAGATTTAATCTGTACTCCGGTTAATCTTCCAATCTGACCAGTAAGTGAACCAATTTCATCTGTAGAACCATCCAATACCAACGTAATGACATTCATTTCCCTATCTTTTATAGGAATACCCTGTCTGCCAATTACGATATCGGCATGTTCTGAAACAATTTGATTGAGTTTGTTTATAGCCGAACGATCTTTGATAAGCATTACGGCTGCTCCGATTCTCCTTTCCATCAGTTATACCTCCGGGTCAGTATTAATTAATAATTAGAATCCTTGTAATGCACGCATGTATTACTCAGATGCTTCAAAATTACTACAAATATCCTGCGTAAAAAAGGATATCTGCTAAAGAACATCGATAAACAAATTAACAAATTAGATATAATATAATAGTTGACAATTGTCAGGTTGATAAAATTGTTGAATAAAAATGTTCAACTCCTTCAGAGTTGAACAATTTTAAAAATTCCTCTAACTTTACGATATGAGTCAAATAGAAAGCCATTTTGTCGAGATCATTAATAAGCAACTTTTCAGAGATGCAGCTGAAAAGGCCATTTTTCTTTGCGCATTCTATCAAAATAAAGCTGAGAAAAATGAAATAGCAGCACAACTAATTATTGACGCAGAACAATTAATCCATCGAATTACCAACACACAGGTAATCAACCCAATGCAATTCGACAATCTATATGCTGATGTTTTAAATTCCATCAAATCGATCATATTAGAAACGGAGAAATTAACGGATATAGGAACAATTTGGAAGCAATTTCAATCTGATGCATCTCACATTAACCGATCTATTTTAAATGAAAACATTGCGATTTGCGATAATATATTCACCAAAGATGGTTACAATATAGCATTCTGTTTCAACATGGAAGACAGGTATTTTGCATACGATGAAAAGGTATTTGTACAAAACCCAGCCTGCTTTTATATGGAAGACAGAGAAGTTCTTGCCGTAACAGATAGAGCGCAAGGATTATTGTCTTTGGAAGATTATCTTTCGGTTGCAAAGAAACATCCTACTGATGCTATTATAATTATTGATAACCAGACGCAAACTGATATTATTTCAGGCAAAAAAAGTGACTTATTGGAAAGTGAAAAAGATATTTGGTATTGGTGATACCGAATGACTCCCCTAACTAAAAACCTCCCATTCATTATAAAAATAATTATTTCTCGCAACGAGCGAAACGAATTAATGCGTTCCGAACAGTGTGTGAAATAAAACTCTTCAAATTTATGTTGTCTAACACACCCGTTAAAACCGCAAGATATTCTACTCAAATACAACAGATTAAAACCGAATCTATTCATCCAAACTTACTCCTCTCATAAAACCTGATGTAGAGCATAAACGTTTGGCACGGCTTGGTGCATGGTTTGAAATATTTTTACAGTACAAAATTCAATATATCATGACCATATCTAGAATTAATGAAATAATCAAAGGAGAAACCATCACCTTTGGCTCAAATGAAGAGGATTATCGTGTATGCTTTGCATCAGACCTAATGAGCGATGTGCTTAGAATTGATACTGATAATCTAATGTTACTTACCGGGCTGGCTAATATGCAGGCAATTCGAACTGCTGAAATGGCTGATATAAGCTGTATTATTTTAGCAAGAGGTAAAAAGGCAACCAAAGAAATGATTGATTTGGCCAATGAAAATGATATTACAATAATTGAAAGTCCATATTCAATGTTTCATATTGCGGGAATCTTATACAACAACGATATAAAACCCCTTTTCTAAATTATGAAACTCGAATTTAATATATCGGGTGGAGATTTTTCAAAAGCAGGAATGGCTTCTAGCGAAGTCAAAAAAATGCTTAAAAAAATCAATGTAGATCCAAGGATTATAAAGCGAATT
>PKTE01000260.1 GCA_002869335.1 Salinivirgaceae bacterium
ACGGTTTGAATATGGTGCGTTTGGCATTTCAAAGCTCTAGTTTTTCAATTTACTACTATGTTTCTTTATTGCTATCATCTTCAAATTTAGCACCGTCTACCAAATGCACTATATTTTTTGTTGTGCTTTCGTACTTTTTTCATTATTATTTTTTTTACCCCATTCTTGCATCAATTCAAAAATTGGCAATAATTGTTTTCCTGTTTCTGATAACGAATACTCAACTTTTGGAGGAATTTCATTATAGGATTTTCGTATAACGATATTCTGTTCCGTAAGCTGTTTCAGTGTCTGCGACAACATTTTATCATTTATAGTTACAAGACGTCTTTTAATTTCGTTAAACCTTAATGAACCCTCCTCCCTAAGAGTCCATATAATTAAACCTTTCCAGCGACCGCCAATTACGCTTAGTGTTAAATCAACCGGACAGTAAAAGATAGTTCCGTTCAATTGGTATGTTTTCATATTACAAATGTAGTTAATTCCTTCATTACTTTCCAAAAAGATAGCACTTTCTATTTGGGTAGTATATTGCTAATGTAAAGTTAGTTCAATTACTTTGTCAAACACTTTAAATAAGAATTCAATGAAAAAGTATTTATTAATCAGCGTTTTCTTTTTATTGATTCTAGGAAGCGCAAAAAGCCAGGAAAATATGAATAATGAACAATTAAAAGACAACAAAGAAGTTGCATTAAACCTCTCAAGAGCAATTATGAGCGGGGATTGGGAAAAAGTTGATCATCTGATTTCCGATGATTTTAAGTATGAAGCAGATGGCCGCCCTGCAATTGGAAAACAGGAATACATTGGTTTTATGAAGAATGTTTTGAGTACTGCATTTACCGGAATGAATATGGAGTTTATTCATGTTGTTGCAGAGGGTAATTTGGTTTCCATCAACTACACTAATAAAATGACCCATGTAGGCGAGTTCTTCGGTATTTCGGCAACTGACAAAAGGGTTATTGCAAGTGGCCAGTTTATTCGTGAAGTTAAAAATGGCAAAGTAACTGCTGAATGGCAAACGACTAATATGGCAGGTTTGATGCAACAACTATCCACAAAATAATGCTTTTCAAATATCCCAAATAAACCACAGGTCTATATTGATTTGTGGTTTCTTTGTTTGTATGTTCGTTAAGATACATCCTTTACAAAAGTTAAAGATTAGACTTTACACTAAATTAGTACCTAACCTTATTGTTTGTTCTTTTCTTCTTAAATGTGTTTCATCAAAGTATCCTAAAAATACATTTCTATATGATACTTTCCAAATTGAATCTCCAATCTGCTCTGCTGCAACGTATTTGCCCGCTAAACTTCGTGTTATAGAAATCCAATGATATGAACCCCATCTCATTGATCCATTATCTGTTACCTTCATTACTTTCATATCACCATAATAGACCCATGGCTCTATTCTTTCCGGGAAAGGACGTGTCGAAAAATCATGCTGACTCAATGGAGTTGCCATGTTTAATGCCTCATGTGGCCTAATCGTATTGTATTCTTTTACGAAATGGTTCAATTTCCTTTGTTGTGACCTAAGATCACGTGCCGCAGGCTGAGCGCAAGCCGCCTTCAAATCGCGGTGCATGCGCTCATGCCGGCCATTTTGCTCTGGATGTGACGGATCCGAAAATACGGGCGTTATTCCTAATTCGATAAACCAATAGGAAAGCTTTGTAAATCGTTGTATTGAACGAACAGAACCAAACGGAGACACATTATCTGTATGGATTTGTTTGGGTAGTCCATATTTTCTAAAAACCTCTGTAAAAGCGGTCTTAGCTGAAGGAAAGTTCTCGTTATAGTGTCCTTTTGCAGCAAATAAGAATCGGCTCTTTGAATCGGCTATAGTCAATGGGTGGCAGTACTTTTTATTGCACATTAAAAACTTTCCTTTATAATCGGCACTCCAAACCTCATTACACTCTTTGGGATCGAAAATGGGATAAGTTGGCTTTACCCGTCTTAATCGCTTTTGAGGGCAAACCAGACCGTTTTTCTTTAGTATGTTATGAACCGTAACCACCGATGGAATATCGGCTTCTGTAAAATCGTTAAACAATAGAATTCTGATCTTTTTTGCTCCCCAGCGTTTATGTTTTCCTTTAAATTTAAGGATCTTTTCTATAACCTCTTGACTCGTTTCATTAGGGTGTTTCCTGGGTGTTCGAGACTGCTCTCTTAATCCTTCGTAACCTTGTTTTTCAAACCTATCAATCACTCTATACGCGGTAGGCCTTGATATTCCAAAGTTCTTGCATAATTCTGTAATGGTATACTTTCCAGTTCGCCATTCACAGATAAATTCCACTTTTTGATCCATAGTTGTTGTATCTTTCCAAGGCATGGCAGTTTGATTTTTACATCAAATTTCAACCTAAAAAGTGTAAACTATGTCCCTTTAACTTTGTAAACTATGTCCCTTTAACGTACCAAATGGTGGTTAACGTTTTGCCGGTATTAGTAATTTGGCATTTCAAAGCTTATCAGTATCAGTTTAAAACAAACATAATTAGAAGTACAAAACTACGCAACCCGCTGACTGACAAATTACTTATACCGGCTGTTGCAAGCTTTTATTTGTAAATAATTGTTTAATCTTTTATACATCGAACATTAAATCCTTCATCGCTTTCAGCTCCTTTACCAATGTTTACATAGTTAGGTGCGCGTAACACTAAACGCCAGGGAAATTCCATAAATGGATTTATTCTTGATAACCAACTTTCTTCAGAACTCCAGAAAGAAGCTATTTGACCTTTTTTTCCATAAGAATCGTTGTAAGAACCGGTTAACTTTACATTAAACTCAGCAATTCCTCCTTCAACTAGTAATTTATAGAGTTTGTCCGAATTTGGTAATTCAGCAACTCCTAAACTTGCACATAATATTTCAAACTCTTGCTTACTCGGGAGATGCCATCCAGCAGGAATAGCTTCTTTTGCTGCTTCCCAATCATAGAATCTTCCAAATAATTTCCCTGAGGAATCACCTTGTATTATCCAACTCCCTTTTTCTGTGACATAATTTAAATTTTCAGCCATCCAAATCTGATTTCCGATTTTAATCGTTTTGTAAGTTTTTCCATCTCTACTGTCAGTAAAAGCTCCAATAGTTTGGGCAAAAGCGTTACTCATAAGGAATATAAGCACTATTATTAACATTTGTGTTTTTTTCATCTTAATATTATTATCGTTAGTCTATTAAGTAAATTCGATATCTTAATTGCTTGCAACTAGCAGCGAGGCGAAGTAAACTTCCCCCTCGCCACCCTTTTTTCGTAGCGAGGGGAACTTTTTAGGTTCGACTCGCCAAATTTCAGAAACGTTTAACAACACGTTTCTAATCTCAAAGCTAACTAAAAATGCGGGTAAAAACAACAGTCAATGGTGTTTGTTTTGCATACTCATCATTTCATCCAAGAAATCAATGAATTGGAAACAAAATACTGATAATGAATTATTAAAAAGAGATTAAAAGGCGTGAATATCTTTTGGGTGTTTGTTTTGCTGAAATATTTTTAATAAAGGTGTTTTTGGAGGGATGGGGGTAAATGGAAGGGGAGGCTGTATTTACTAAACTTTTTTTCATGCGATGCATTGAGCTTGTCGAAGTGACAAAAAAAGTTGCAAATAACTTAAGGGGCTAATGGTTTTGGATTGTTTCTCAAAACCCACGCACTTCGATTTCTTTTAATAGAAACTTCCGAAAAGACTGACCAACAGGCATCTTCTTATCTCCAATGTAAACTTGATTGTATTCAAGCCTATCAAGGTGTTCAAGCGAAACAATGTAAGATTTGTGTATGCGAATGAATTTTGAAGCATCCAACCTGGGCTCTATTTCTTTGAATGTAGCCAATATCATAATCCGTTTGGATTTACAATGAATCATTAGGTAATCCTTCATTCCTTCAATATATAATATATCATCGATATCGATTAGTTCATATCGCACTCCTGTTTTTACAAATACTGATTCTGTATGTGTTTTCATATATGGATTCCTTTCATTAAGTTATTTTACAACATCTATATTAACTATTTGATATGCAGAGCTATACAGCCCGCAATATTTTCAATTAACTAGTTTAGCCCTTCTTTACTCATACCGCAGCGACTCCACCGGATTTCGGCGGGCAGCTTTAAATGATTGCCAACTCACTGTAATAATGGCTATCAGCAACGCAATAGATCCGGCCAAAACAAATATCCACCAGCTCAATTCTGTTTTATAGGCAAAACCTTCGAGCCATTTACTCATGGCGTAATAGGCAATGGGTGTGGCTACTACAAATGCAAGTGCCACCCATTTTACAAAGTCTTTGTTAAGCAGGATTAATATTTCTGTTGTTCGGGAACCATTTACTTTTCGGATGCCTATTTCTTTGGTTTTACCTAAAGCAATCTGTTTTGATAAGGCATAAAGACCGAAACATAATATGAGAAAAGCCACGATGACAAAATAGAATAAGAGTCTCAGCATTTGCTGTTCATTTCCGTATGTGGCAATAAACTCGTCGGCAAAAAAGTGATATTCAAATGGAGATTCAGGGTTGTATTTCGCATAAACTTTTTGTATTGAATTTATAATGCTTGATTTATCTCCTCCATCTTCGTATTGAATATATAATTTGCGCCCACTATTATTGAATGTAATTACCAGGGGCCTTATTAAGTGAGAAAAATGCCGGCTATGAAAATTATTTACCACCCCGATAATTTCATAATCTTGCCCTCTGAGCTGCATATGCTGACCAATCGGATTTGTCATATTCATTGCCTTTGCAGCCTCCACATTTATAATAACCTTGTTTTCATTGGAGTTTTCTTCAGAAAAATTATTTCCCTGAACTATTTCAATTCCAAATGTTTTTATAAAATCATTATCTCCTTTAATACGGGCAATAGAAAGATTTTGCTCAGATATGTTTCCTTCCCATTTCCACCCGGGAACTTCAATTCCAGAGCTTAACAATGGAGATGCACTTGAAACATTTGTAATCATTGGGTTACTTAGA
>PKTE01000309.1 GCA_002869335.1 Salinivirgaceae bacterium
CAGTGTTTTTAGGAATTCAATAGTTTGCTGGTGATCCTCGTTTGTTTCACCCGGAACTCCAACAATTACATCAGCTGCAATGCAGGCGTCAGGAATTGCGGCTTTAATTTTTCGCACCCTATCTGCATATACCTCAGTTGTATATCGACGATTCATACTTTTGAGAAGTTTGTCTGTCACACATTGCAAAGGAATGTGAAAATGGGGAACGATCATTTCATTTTTTGAAACCAAATCTATGATTTCGTCTGTGATTAAGTTAGGCTCAATGCTACTCAGTCTTAATCGTGGTAATTTGGTTTGTTCGGTAATGGTTTCTAGCAATTGAAAGAATGTTTCATTATGCTTTTTCCCAAAATCTCTAACATTAACTCCCGTCAGTATAATTTCTTTGGTTTCTTCTTTCAGTATACTCTTAATATCGCTAATTACCTGCTCAATTTTAGGACTTCTGCTTAAACCCCTGGCCATTGGAATGGTGCAATAAGCACAAAAATAGTTACATCCATCTTGCACTTTTAAGAATGTTCTTGTGCGATCAGATGACGACCATGCAGAATCAAAAGTGGTAATTTCTTTGTAAGGATGTGTGAAAATTTTATCAGGGTTATTATTCTCTATATAATCGAAAATTTTAAACTTTTCTTCGTTACCCAATACGAGGTCAACCTGTTGAAGGTTAGCCAATTCATCTGGTCTAAGTTGCGAGTAACATCCCATTGCAATAATTTTGGTGTTGGGATTGGCACGCTTGGCTCTGGATATAATATTTCTACCTTTTTTTTCAGCTAATGAAGTCACTGCACATGTGTTGATTACAACAATGTCAGACTCTTTAAATTGATTAGTGCGCTTATATCCTTTTTTTTCGAATTGGGCTGCTAAAGAGGATGTTTCGGCGAAATTTAATTTACATCCCAGTGTGAAAAAAGCTACTTTTTTATCCATGTCGTCACAAATTCCTATTCTCTAACTACTTCTGAATTTCAGAAGCTATTACAATAATTATACAAATTTAGTAACAAAATCGGATGATATTGGGCATTAAAGTCTGATTATCTTAAGTTAAAAAGTGTATTTTTGATTTTTGTTTAAAAAAAGGTGGTTAAATGGTAAACAAAACTTAAATCATGTGGTTTATTTCTAAAAGGTTGGATATATGTATTCTATAAAAGATTTAGAACGCTTGACTGGAATTAAGGCCCATACGATTCGTATATGGGAAAAGCGTTATAGTATTATAGAGCCAGATAGGACAGATACTAATATTAGAACATATTGCGATGAGGATGTGAAAAAGCTGCTTAACGTTGCAGTTTTAAATAAGCATGGACTTCGTATTTCAAAGTTAGCGGAATTAAGTGATCAGGAACTGCGGGAGAAAGTAGTTAGCCTTAATGTTGGTCTAAATACTTCAAGCGTTCAAATTGAGCATTTGATTATTAGCATGATCGATTTGGATGAGATTAAGTTTGAATCGGTTTTGAACCGTTCAATTATTAAAAATGGGTTTGAGGAAACTGTTAAAACTTTACTTTTTCCATTTTTTGATCGAGTTGGTGTGTTGTGGCAAACAGGCTCAATTAATCCTGCGCAAGAGCATTTTGTTTCTAATTTAGTTAGGCAGAAGCTATTCGTTGCCACTGATCGAATTGTGCCTGAATCAAATTCCAAAGCCCCTACATTTGTATTCTTTTTACATGAGCAGGAGCTACACGAAATAGGTTTGCTTTTTTATCATTATATCGCCAAGAAATGGGGAATGAAGACCATTTATTTGGGGCAAATTGTCCCATTTAAAGATTTGAAACAGGTTTATGAAAAAATAAAACCGAAATATCTTTTCTCATCTTTTACTTCTTCCATGGAAGAGGGTTGGATTAAAAAGTATTTAAAAGAGCTGTCAGCCACATTTAGTGATATTAAAATATTTGCTAGTGGTTACCAGATTAGTAACATTTCCAAGTTGCCTGAGAATATAATTCCTGTTCGCAATATAGAAGTGTTTAAAGAAGAAATTAAGAAGATATTATCTGAGACTGATCTGTAAATGAGGATTCTATTGACAATAATATTTGGCTTATTTGCTTATGTGGCTAGCTCTCAAACTTTAATCAAATCAGATATGAAAGCTGTTGAATTATTGGATTTAAATAAATATGCTGGTGTTTGGTACGAAATTTACAGACTGCCCATGCGAGCAGAAAAAGATTTAGTAAATGTTACAGCTACATATAAGCTTCGAAATGATGGTAGAATAGATGTGCTTAATCAAGGATACAAACATTCTCCTGAGGGTAAACATAAAAAAGCTAAAGCCATAGCCTGGCGTCCAAACGATGAATTTCCAGGTGAGTTATTAGTACGTTTTTTTCGGTTATTTAAGTCAACTTACCATGTGGTGGCTTTAGATGAGAATTATAATTGGGCTATTGTAAGTACAAAAAGTCGACAATATGCATGGATTTTATCAAGAAACCCCATATTGGATGCCGAGCTCGAAAAAGAATTGTTAAGTATGGCTTCTCAAAAAGGAATTGATACAACCCGTTTTTTTAAAACGCCGCAACAATGGTAACCGCAAAAGTGGTTATTCATTGGTTTCGAAGAGACTTAAGGTTAGATGATAATCATGCCCTATATAAAGCCTTAAGTTCAGGTTATCCGGTTGTCCCATTATTTATTTTTGATACTTCATTATTAGAAGATTTGCCTTCTGATGATAAACGTGTATCCTTAATTTATGATCGAATTTTAGATTTGGACAGCATATTGAAGAAGCATAATAGTGGGCTGCTTGTTGAAATTGGAGAACCTCTTGAAGTATTTAAAAAACTAGTGAATAACTTTAAAATTGAAGCTGTATATACGAATGAGGATTATGAACCATATGCTATAGCTAGAGATAATGTTGTTGGTTCTTATTTAGCTGCAAACAAGATTGAATTTCGTTTATTTACAGATCATGTTTTATTACATCCTTCTAAAGTGAAAAAGAAAGATGGAAATCCATATACAATATTTACTCCCTGGTCTAAGCAATGGAGAGCACAATTTGACCCTGATCAATTGGAATTTTACCCATCAGAAAGTGAGGCCGGATATTTTGGTTCATTTCAATCTATAATGCCTTCAATAGAAGATATTGGTTTTCAAAGGCAAAATGTTGATGTTGTTTCAGAGTTTCCTGAAACTGAATTTTTAGATGAATATGAAATAAAACGTAATTTTCCTGCTGTAAAGGGAACTTCAAGATTGGGTGTAGCATTGCGATTCGGAATGCTAAGCATTCGTAAATTGGTTCATCATACGAAAGATTCTTATGTGTATCTAAATGAACTAGGTTGGCGGGAGTTTTACATGATGATTCTCTATAATTTTCCACAAGTTGTAACACAATCATTTAAGTCGAAATACGATAATATTAAGTGGCGAAATAATGAGGACGAATTTGAGCTTTGGAAAAATGGCAAAACAGGATACCCCATTGTTGATGCAGGAATGCGTGAACTCTATGAAACTGGATATATGCATAATCGTGTAAGAATGATTACCGCAAGTTTTTTAACTAAACATTTATTGATAGATTGGCGTTGGGGAGAAAGCTGGTTTGCTGAAAAATTATTAGATTTTGAATTGGCTTCTAATAATGGTGGTTGGCAATGGGCAGCAGGTACGGGTTGTGACGCAGCACCATATTTCCGTGTTTTTAGCCCAGAAGCTCAAACAAAAAAGTTTGACCCAGAAATGAAGTATATCAGGAAATGGGTGCCTGAAATAGATTCGTTTAAATATGTATCACCAATTGTAGACCACCGGTATGCCAGAGAAAGAGCTTTAGAAACATACAAAAAAGCTTTAAAATAAGTTAATTATGGACTTTTTTTTGATAGCTAACTATTATTATTATAAATTTGATTTAAAATAGCCAACCTATGAATATTTTTGTTTTTGGAGGAACCGGGATGATTGGTAAAGCATTTTGCGAATATGCAATGCTCAATGGACATAAACCAATTATTGTTTCTCGATTCCCGGAAAAACATAATTTACCTTATCAGATTTGTGGCTATCCAGATGCTTCATCAACAAATGTGCAGCGCCTTATGAAAGGCGGATACGCAGCTGTTAATTTGAGCGGTGCTAATATTGCTGAAGAGAAATGGACGGATGCACGCAAAGATCAGTTGGAAAAAAGCAGAATTGATATTATTGACAGGGTTGAGCTATTTATTCAACAAGCCCCGCAGGAGCCAGATGTTATCCTACAAGCCTCTGCAATTGGTTACTATGGAGATACTGGCGACAAAGAAATAAAAGAGTCTGATGAACCTGGAAAAGGTTTTTTAGCTGAGTTAGCGGTGAAGTGGGAAGCACGTTTCAAAAAAATTGAGTTAGAAGATACCCGAAAAATAATGCTTCGAACTGGCGTTGTTTTATCAAATGCCGGTGGTATGTTGCCTCGAATCTCAAAACCATTTAAAATGTTTATGGGTGGGGTTGTTGGATCTGGTAAACAATATGTTTCGTGGATTCACATGCAAGATATGGTAAGGGCCATGCTTCATTTAATTGAAGATGATTTTGCAAATGGTGCATTTAATCTTACATCACCCAATCCTGTAACGATGAAAGAGTTTTCTAAGAAATTAGGTAAAACACTTAAAAGACCTTCTTCTTTTCCAATACCAAATTTTATTATTAAGATGCTTTATGGAGAAATGGGAAAAGAAACAATGCTTTCAGGTACAAGAGTAATCCCATCGCGACTAAATGAGTATGAATTTGAATTTATTTATACTGATCTTGAGCTAGCTTTCAAGAATTTATTGATAAAGCGGAAGGGGAAAGACTAATTTTTTTTATTTCGGTAGCAACAAAAAAAACAAATGCTTGTTTAATGATTAGTTATTTAAACATGAACAAGTACTATGCAAAAATTTGTTGTTTTTTTATTGTTTTTGCTGATTACATTAGAAGTAGTTGCGCAAAAAGGAAAATTAGAAGGGCGTGTATTGGATCCTGCTAACAATGAGCCTGTGCCTTTTGCAAATATCATTGTAAGTGGAACCACAATTGGTGCAATTACAGACATTGATGGGAACTTTAAATTTACAGGTTTGGAACCTGGTTATATAAGTCTCGAAGTTTCTTCAATTGGTTATCAGCGAATTAAAACAAAACCTTTATTGGTAACCAATGCTAAAACAGCATATATAGAAATTGCCCTTGAGCCAGTGGCAGAGCAGTTAGAAGAAGTGACTGTAAAAGCTAGTCGTTTTAGACAAAATGTTGAAAGTCCATTGTCAATGCGATCTATTGGAGTAGCTGAGATTGAGAAAAATCCTGGTGGTAATAGAGATATATCAAAAGTTATTCAGTCTTTTCCCGGTGTGGCATCAACTCCCGCATTTCGTAATGATGTGATAGTTCGAGGAGGTGGTGCAAATGAGAACTCCTTTTATTTGGATGGTGTTGAAATTCCTAATTTGAATCACTTTGCAACACAGGGCGCTTCAGGTGGTCCAGTTGGTATTATAAATGTGGATTTTGTGCGTGAAGTGGATTTTTATTCTGGGGCTTTTCCAGCCAATAGAGGTGGTGCAGTTAGTTCCATATTGGATTTTAGACAGATAGACGGGAATAAAGAAAAAATGAAATACAGGGCAACAGTTGGAGCTTCAGACCTTGCTTTAACTGTTGATGGTCCTTTAACTGATAATGCCAGTCTTATCTTTTCTGTAAGGAGGTCTTACCTGCAGTTTTTATTTAGCGTATTGGAATTACCTTTTTTGCCGACTTATAATGATGCTCAATTTAAAAGTAGGATTAGGCTCGATGAAAAAAATGAAATCATTTTAATTGGATTAGGTGCTTTAGATCAGTTTGAACTCAATTTAGATGCTAACGAAACACCAAGTCAGCGCTATATTCTCAATTATCTGCCAGTAAACGAGCAGTGGAATTATACTTTTGGTACTGTTTATAAGCATTATAGAGATAGAGGATATAATACACTAGTTCTTTCCAGAAATCATCTTAATAACTCTGCTTTTAAATATAGAGACAACGATGAAAGTTCTGGAGATTTGATTCTAGACCTTAATAGCGATGAAATAGAAACAAAAATTCGATATGAAGATAATATCAGATATGAGGATTACAAGTTAGTATATGGTGCTGGTATGGAATATTCTGAGTATTACAATAGTACTTATAGTCAAGTATTTTTAAACGGACAAGTCATAGATCTCGATTATTCCTCAAAGCTTGATTTTATTAACTATAGCGCTTTTGGACAGCTGAGTCGCGGATTTTTTGGTAAAAGATTGAATTTATCAGTTGGTTTACGAATGGATGGAAATACATTTGATAGTGATATGTCAAATCCATTGAGACAATTCTCTCCTAGGTTCTCTGGGAGTTATGGTTTGAATGAGAAATGGTTTGTGAATTTTAATACTGGTCGATTCTATCAAAAGCCTTCCTATACTACACTTGGATATCGAGATAGTGATGGAGTGCTTGTAAATAAGAATAATGGGCTTAAGTACTTTTATGCTGACCATTATGTAGCTGGTCTTGAATACCGACCTAATGAAGAGAGTCGAATTACTGTGGAAGGTTTTTATAAAAACTATGGCGATTACCCATTTTCAGTGGCTGATGGTGTTGCTATTTCGGGTAAAAGTGCAGATTTTGGAGTTTTTGGTGATGAAGAAGTTACAAGTACAGGTGAAGGTAGGGCATATGGTTTGGAATTTCTTGTACGTCATAATGATCTTTGGGGATTTAATCTGATAAGCTCACTTACATTAGTGCGCAGTGAGTTTAAAGGCCTTGATGGGAAATATGATCCATCTGCTTGGGATAATAAAATTTTATACAACATAACAGCAACTCGCAAAGTAGCAAAGAATTGGGATGTTGGTTTAAAATGGCGTTATGTAGGAGGAGCACCCTATACACCATACGATCTTCAAACTTCCAGTTTAGTTCAGGCCTGGGATAGGAGAGGGCAGCCATATTTAGATTACAATCAGTTTAATACACAACGATTGAGTGCATTTCATCAACTTGATGTAAGGGTTGACCGTCAGTTTTATTTCGATAAATGGTCGTTGATGCTATATCTTGATATACAAAACCTTTATAACTTCAAGGCTGAGGAGCAGGACAATTATATCAACGAGGATGCTGATGGTAATGTTGTTGTTGAGAATCCCACAGCAGCACCTGAAGATCAGCGATATGTGCTAACACGTATACCTAATGATGGTACAGGTACAGTTTTACCTACCATTGGAATTATGATAGAGTTTTAACGAAAAATTATGTACAATGAGAGTTCTAGTATTCTTTTTGCCCATTTTGATAGTCGCGAATTCCTTATTTTCACAAGAGAATATTGCAGTAAATATTGATTCTAACGGAACTGAACTTCAAATGACTTTTAAATCAGGTGAAGCTCATAATTACCCAAGTTTTGCCATTTGGCTGGAAACCACTGATGGACAATTTGTCCAAACTTTATACGCTACAAAATCAGTGGCAACGGGCATGTATGGCTACAAACAGGCAGGATCTTTAAAATGGGAGAAGGGCCCGGGTAGAGCTGAAAGACCAGCTGCTTTGCCTTATTGGTTTCATAAAAGAGACAATGAAAAACAAGATAATGCAGTTCTTCCTTCACCGGAAAGTCCTGTGGCTGATGTATATACCGGGGCTACACCCAAAAATGATTTTGTAGTTAATTTAAAGGCTGATAAAAAACTCGAAGGTAAAATGAAAATATTAGTAGAAGTGAATCAGCCCTGGGATGTAAATGACTATTGGACTAATGCTAAATATCCTGATAATAAGCAATATTTAACTTCATGTCAGCCTGCATTGGTTTATTCGGTAGTTGTGGATTTTGAAAATCTAATGCCGGAGTATTATTTAAACCCAATTGGTCATAGTCATCCTTATGGTGCAGATGGTAAATTATATACAAATTTGACCACATTTACCACTGCTCTTGATATTTTTAAATCCATTAAACTTGATGTGAAGTAGAATTATTCTTTAATTATTTTACTCAAATATTGAGTCCCATTAGAATTGTATGTTTTGATAAAATATAATCCTGGATATAATTTATCAAGAGAGAGAGTTATGTTATTTCCATTGACTTCAAATTGGTTTATAATTCTACCTTTATTGTCATAAATAATAATTGTTTGAATTTGATTAGGGGAGCTAATTGATATCTGATCATCAAATGGATTTGGATACAAGTTTAGGTTAAAACTGCTAAGATTAGTTGTTCTAATCCCTGTTATAAATTGCTGAGCATTTGCGATTTGTGAAATAATATTACTTTCATGTGTAGCTGTTGTAATTACGTAAGTCAATGTAATGCTATCTCCTGCTTCAAAAGTAAACCCATTTGTAGAAACCATATGAGCAACATCATCACCAGAACCTAGTCCGGCTTCTTCTCTCTCATTTGAAAGAGCAAACCATCTTTCTTCATTAGTAAATCCATCAGTGATGTTGATTCCCTCAGTCTCATTGTTCAATTCAAAAGCATATTGCGAGAATGGTTCATCAATGATTTTAACACCTATTAGCCTGCTTTCACCCAATACATTTTCGCATATTGCTATTTGGTATTCGTTATTCATGTATACATGATTGTAAACAGTTAAATCCAGATCCCAGTCAAAGAATAATCCCACATGAAAATCTTCATAATTTTGATCGCTATTATTAAAAAGCTGATATTCGTAGATTAATGTGTTATTTAAATCGGGATTTACAGATGCGGTAACTTTTTGAATAATGGAAATATTCATAGCATTGTTTTTATTCGTGTCCACCATTTTACTTGTTGCTATTGTATTTCCATTGATGTCTGTTTCTATTATAACGCTTTGTTCAATACCAAAGCCTTCTTCTCCCATAAATGAACTTAGAGTTTGCGTATTACTATTTCCGTAAATTAATCCACCTTCCCAGATCATATTACGGATATTATCTGTCCAAATTCCATCGCCCAAAATAGGATCAAGGTTGGCAAAACCTATTCTGCCATTTGCAGTAATGGTAGCATTTAAGTTGTTGTCTGTAATATTTTGATATGATTGATTTGCCATAAAAGAGAATAGACGGTAATAGGTTTTGGAACCATCGTCAATTGTAAATTTTATTACAATTTCTTGATCAAACAGCAAGTCCGTTGAAAGCTCAATTGGTATCTCGTTTTCTCCTATTTGATATGATGCACTAGTGCTGAGAATCCCAGCATTTATTGAGGTTGTTAATGGAATAGCATCTTCATGTAAAGATTCAATAGTGATATTTATTACTGCATTTTGCAAATGATTGATAAAGTTCCCTGTAAGATAAACAGTATTGCCAGCTATTGCTTCACCCTGAATTTGCATATTAGATAGTGCGACTCCACTTATCATAGTATCTGTAAGTGCTGCGTAAGCATCAACTCTTCCGGCGCCTAATTGGTGGGTGTAAAGAACATTTTGCGGGATTGTATCAATGAGATAGGTTGTGTTAAATAGTTGCTGCTTAATTTGTTCAGCTTTTAAATGAGGCCTGTTGCTTTTTATTAAACCTGCAATGGCACCTACTATTGGTGCAGCATAGCTTGTTCCAGTTCCCACTCCGTAAGAGTTATCGCTATTAAGCAGGTATATAGATTCACCAGGAGCAGCAATATCAATTGTGTAGCCGTATGTAGCTCCGCTGCCATTGTTCCCAACCCATTTTTGATCGTTTTGATTTGTTGCGGTTACTGAAATAACTTCTGGATAGCTTGCCGGATAAAAAAGTACATCACTGTGATAGTTTCCTGATGCAGCTACAACAATGGCACCCTTATCAATAGTTGCGTATTGTATGATGTCTCTTCCAAATGCATTGGGAGCAATTCCTCCCCAAGAGCATACAATTACGTCTGCTCCATGGTCAACCGCATAAATTACACCTTCCCATGGGGTGTCCAATTGACCCTGTCCGTTCATAGTTTTGACCGGTAAATATTTTAAATTATAGCCAACTCCAGCAACACCAATCGCATTATTTGTGGCAGCTGCAACTATGCCTGCAACTTTAGCTCCGTGGTAATCAGAGTCAACCTGCGGATTATTATTGTTCTCGCTCAAATCCCAACCGTAATAATTATCAATAAACCCATCCTGATCATCATCAATACCGTTTATAGGATCATTGTAATTATAGGCTAATTTCCCTTGTAAATCATTGTGCAACAGGTCTGTTCCAGTATCAACAACACCTATTATTACGGATGTGTCACCTGTTTCTATATCCCATGCATCAAACATGTTTATAAGATCTATGTAATACTGAGAGCTAATTCCAGGGTCATCAGGCACTTCTAAAATTTTAACTTTTGGCTTATATACAATGTAAGCCACTTCGGATTGTTTTCTTAAGTAGCTAATTATTTGTTTGTGATTGCTTTCTGGCGCATTAATGGTATAAATATTAGCTAATCGTGTAGCGTTTTTTGAATGTCTTTTGTTGTTGTGTATCTCAAATAGTGGTATTAATTTGATATTTAAATCATCTTGAAATTCAGATAATTGTTTATCTGCAGGAGATTTTAGTTTAAGAATAAGCGTTTTATTGCTTTGTTGTGCGCTCCCGATGATAGCGAATAAAAATGAGAAAATATATATTAAAAATTTACGCATAGGTTAAGTTTATTGACTTTCTATTCAGTATTATTGGTGTAAAATAAACATTAAAAAAATGCTTTAATAGATAAAATTAGGTAAATTATTGACTATATTTGAAAATTAAAAGGTTAATAATAGATAGCAAGTTATGAAATAACGTTTTTAGTAGATTAAAAATTTGAAGCTGTCGCAAATAAAACGAGAAAATTATGAATTGTATTATCATTGATGACGATGCACTTTCGAGAAAAATAATTGAGGAATTCGTAAAAAAATCTGAAGTATTAAACTTAATTGAATCATATGATAATGCCGTTGATGCTATTCAAGCATTTAATGGACCTGAAACTATTGATTTAGTTTTTCTAGATATTGAAATGCCTGAAATGTCAGGATTAGACTTCTTAAACACTTTAGATAATCCTCCACAAATAATAATAATTTCAGGTAAAGAGAAATATGCGCTAGAAGCATTTGAATATGATGTGACAGATTATCTGCTTAAACCAGTTAGTTTACCTCGCTTCATTAAAGCCACTAATAAAGCACAAAAGCGTTTTAACGATGCTGCACAAGTATCTGGTGAAACGAATGATGAAATCTTCATTAAAAAGAAAAATTCAACTTTAGTAAGACTTAATTACAACGATATTCTATACATAGAAGCGTTAGAAAATTATGTTATTGTGGCTACTTACGACCAGCGTTATACCATTCATTTTACAATGAAAGCAATTGCCAATAAATTGCCAGAAAATAAATTTAAAAGGGTTCACAGGTCGTATATCATAAATGTTAACAGAATTGAGCTTATAGAAGATAACACCATTGTAATTAAAGAACAGGCTGGTTCTAAAGTAATTCCGATTGGTAAATCTTATCGTGATAGCTTAATGGACGATTTAAACCTTATTTCAAAGTAGAAATTCCAACGAATATAGAATAAGTTTGTATGAAGAGTAATAGACAACTCTTTTTTGAGCATGTAGCACAAACTTCAACTGATCCCTTAGCCATCGAGATCGAAAGAGCTGAGGGAATTTTCTTGTATGCTCCTGATGGAAAGCAATATGTGGATTTAGTGTCGGGTGTTTCTGTGTCTAATGTAGGACACCATCATCCCAAAGTAGTACAAGCGGTTAAAGATCAGGCTGATAGATATATGCATCTGATGGTGTATGGAGAAATGGTGCAATCACCTCAAGTTGAATATGCGCAATTACTTTCAGGATATTTACCAAAATCACATACGAGTATTTATTTTGTCAATAGTGGGTCAGAGGCAATTGAAGGAGCACTCAAGCTTGCAAAAAGAGCTACAGGACGATCTAATATTGTAGCTTTTAAGAATGCATACCATGGTGGAACACATGGAGCCTTGAGCATACTTGGGCATGAGTCATTGAAGCAATCATTCAGACCATTATTACCAGGCATAACACATCTTGATTTTAATGTTGCTAGTCAGCTAGAGAATATAACTACTGAAACAGCTTGTGTGGTAATAGAGCCTGTTCAGGCTGAGGCTGGTATTATTGTTCCTGATGCAAATTATATGAAAGCATTGAGAAATCGTTGCGATGAGGTTGGTGCACTTTTGGTGTTCGATGAGATCCAGACTGGGTTTGGTCGTACCGGAAAACTATTTGCCAGTGAGCATTTTCAAATAGAACCTGATATAATGGCTATTGCCAAGGGAATGGGAGGAGGAATGCCACTCGGTGGTTTTACTGCCTCAGCTGAGTTGATGAAGTTACTTACCAGTAATCCAATGCTTGGGCATATTACAACATTTGGGGGACATCCGGTTTCGTGTGCAGCGGCTAAGGCTGCTCTGCAAGTTATACTTGATAATAGTCTAGTTGATCATGCAGTTGAAATGGGAAATCTTTTCAGAAAACATCTTACACACAACAGAATTGAAGAGATTAGAGGTCTAGGTTTGTTTTTAGCAGTAGAGTTGAAGGATATCTTTATTCCTGATTTTATGAAATTTGCTGCTGAAAATGGCGTCATTTTTGATCCATTCCTTTTTAATAGCACTGCCTTTAGAATTGCACCACCACTTATCATAAATAAAGAAGAGGTATTGCAAATATCAGTATTGCTAAACGAGTTGATAGATAAATTTATAAATAAGAAATAAATAATAAGGTTTCTTAAAAACCGTTATTTTTGCACAAAACGTTAATAAATGATTAGAGGAAAGTATTTAGGATTGGTGGTGGGTTTGTTTATACTCCCTTTTATCGCATTTTCTCAACCGGTGAAAACCGTTAATGATACGCTATTTGATTATTTCCAGGCATTAAGAACTACGCAGGAATTTAATCAAAAGATGGTGATTAATGAAAAGATTAAAAATGTTTTTCGCCGTATTCTATCTCAAGATAAATATTACGAACACTCTTTCGATACTATAAAAAGCATGGGGGTTGTATCTTCTCCTGATGAAGCATTCAGAATTATCAATTGGAATACAATGGATGGTGATGGTACATATACATATCATGCATTTATTCAATATCGACCCAAAAAACGTGATGAAATTAAGTTGACAGAACTAATTGATCATTCTGATAGCATAATAATGCCGGAGCAGCAAATTTTACCTCCAGATCAGTGGTATGGAGCTCTATATTATGAAATTGTACCTGCAAAAATTAACAAGCAAATGCAATATGTGCTCTTAGGATGGGATGGGGGTGATATTTACATTAATCGAAAGGTTATTGATGTGCTAACATTTAGCTCTAGCGGTAAGCCTAAGTTTGGTAAGAATGTGTTTAAATTTGGCAAAAAACGTAAAAAACGTGTCATTTTCGAGTTTTCTTATCAGGCCACTATGCGACTTTTTTATGACGATAACATTGACATGATAGTCTTTGAACACATGACTCCTATAAGACCTTCATTAAAGGATCAAAAAATGCAATATGGTTCTGATCTAACATTTGATGGATTGGAATTAGTGGATGATAAATGGATTCTTCGTGAAAACCTCGATGTGAAAAATGATAAAAAGAGTTTGAGGAGAAAGTAAAAAACCTTAACTTTTTCCTAAATTTAAATACCATGGCATTTCTCCATAAAATACTTAAAACTTCTGTTTACATTGTTGATGACGATGCCGACTTTATACGTATTCTTAAGCAATTATTTGCCAGAAGTATAGAAAATTATAAAGTGCTTACTGTTCCATCTCTGGAAGACTTAATTAGCACGGTTAAGGCACAATCAGGTTCGAAGATTCAAAGGCATGTTTTTATTGTTTCAGTGAGTGCTCAGGCAAGTGATAATACTTCTGTGTTTGATACAATTGAAAAGTTAAAGTCTACACTAACAAATGCTCATGTAATTGTTATGTATAGCGCTGAGGAGCTAGATCATAAAGAGCTGGAATTGTATAAAGGCGAAATTTTGATTGATGACTTAATTATTAAGAATAACTTTGCCCGATTACGAATACAGAATGCTATACGTAGAATCTTAAGCAGAGATGATTATAATATTCGAAGAAAACTGATGTATTGGAGTGCAGCTATTGCCTCTTTTTTTGTATTGCTAACCGTAGTTTTATTTTTCGTCAGCTAAATCTTGTTCGAGTCTATTTATAATTAAATCTGATTTTTTAATTGAAGCTTTTAACCATTGAAAGAGAATTGTTTGATGTTCATTCTCAGATAAATGCCAATTGATATCACTTTCATTAAGTTTTTCGCGAATATGGTGTAATATTATTGCAACAGATACTGAAATATTGAAACTTTCTGTAAATCCATACATTGGGATTCTTAAATGTTCATCGGCCAAATCAATGGCATCCTGAGTTAGACCACGCATTTCAGTACCAAATATAAATGCAGCTGGACCTTTACTAATATCGAACTCATTTAGGGTTACATCATTTGTGTGTGGGGTGGTAGCTACAATACGATAACCCTGTTTTTTTAATTCTTTGTAAGTGTCTTTGAGAGCGTTGTCACCTTTGTGATGATTAATTGAAAGCCATTTAGATGCACCCATAGCCACTTCACTATTGGGTTTGAATTCGTTTTGTTTCTCAATGGTATGCACAGTTTGTATACCAAAACAGTCGCAAGATCTCAATACAGCGCTGGCATTATGTTCCTGATAAATATCTTCAATTGCAACCGTAAAGTAGTTTGTTCGTTGCTGAAGAATTTCTTCAAATAAAGTTACTCGCTCGGGAACTGCAAATTCCTTAAGTTTTTCAATTAGCTTCGGGTTCATCTCAGTAAAAATAGGATATGTAAAAACTGCATATGCAAATTTAGACAAAAAAAAAGAGCCTTGAGGGGCTCTTTAGTAGATTCTTCGTAAATGACTAGCTTACTTCGTCAGCAAGGTCATTACCAGCTTTGAATTTTACAACTTTCTTAGCAGGAATATTAATTTCTTCACCTGTTCTTGGGTTGCGACCTGTTCTTGCACTTCTTTCAGCTACTGAGAAAGAACCGAATCCTACTAATTGAATACGATCACCTCCCTTAAGAGCGCCAGATACTGATTCTACAAAAGCCTCTAATGCTTTTTTGCTGTCATTTTTTGAAAGTCCTGATTTAGATGCCATAGCATCTATTAATTGTGCTTTGTTCATAAACCTAAAATTTTTACGTTTAACCAAATTTTATGTACCAGTTCATTGCAAATATAGGCTATTTCTCGTCTTTTGCAAATTTTATAATACTTTTTTTATGCCAATTAACATTAATGTAACCATCTATATATGCTTCATAATCAAATGTCAGAGCTATGTTATGGATTAACTAGTTGATATATAGATGGTTGCATTTGTCGTGTCTATTTTTTATTAATACCTGCGATTTCTTCAAGCATTTCAGTTGTTAATGATTTCGGGCGTTCCAGTGGATATCCCAATGCGCGATCCCAGATTATATTTGCACTAATACCTATTGCTCTTCCTATTCCAAAAAGAACGGTATAGAAATCATATTCTGTAATACCATAATGCCATTGAATTACACCACTTTGGGCATCAACGTTTGGCCATGGGTTTTTGGCTTTTCCATGCTCTTTAAGTATTGGTGGTACTACTTTATATAATAGGTCAGTATATTTGAATAATGGATCGTCTTTAAGGTGCTTAAGACTAAATTCTCTCTGGAGTGCGTATCTTGGGTCAGTTTTACGCAATACTGCGTGACCATAACCTGGAATTACCTGTCCTGAATTTAACGTATCCCAAACGAATTGTTGCATTTCTTCTTCGCTAGGTATTTTACCTCCCATTTTGTCCATTAGTTCCTGCAGCCAGCGTAATACTTCCTGATTTGCTAATCCGTGGAGTGGTCCAGCTAATCCGTTTACCATGGATGAAATAGCCAGATAAACATCGCTTAATGAACTAGCCACAAGGTGACCTGTATGTGCACTAACATTACCGCTTTCGTGGTCACTATGAATGATGAAGTGCATACGTGCAACATCGTCGTATGGCTCGCCAATTCCCATCATGTGTGCAAAGTTTCCACCAAAATCAAGTTCTGGTGAGCTTTGAATACGTTTGCCATCACGGTATAATTTAGCATAGATATAAGATCCGATTTCTGGAAGTTTTGCAAGCAGGTTCATTGCATCCTCGAAAGTTGACTCCCAATAGTCTTGTTTTGGGATACCAGCGCGATATTTTTTTGCAAAGAATGATTCTCTACCCATAGTAAGAATGGCGGTTGAGAAAATTGCCATTGGATGACTACAGCAAGGGAATGAATCAATAACTTCATATACATAACGTGGTAAAATCCTTCTTTTTGAGAATTCATCAAGTACTTGTTCCAGTTCTTTTTCATTTGGAATTTCTCCTGTAACCAATAAGTAGAATAATCCTTCTACGTAAGGCATATCTTTACCTTTTGGTTTTGGGAGTTTTTTAAATACATCATGGAGTGTATGTCCTCGATAACGAATTCCTTCGTTTGGATCCAAGTATGAAATATCAGTCACAAGGCATTTTAGACCTCGCATACCTCCTAATACTTTACTAATTGTAACCTTATCTACTTCAACATCACCAAATTCTTTCATAAGGCGCTCTGTTCTCGGGCGCTGCTCTTCTATTTTTTCAGCTAATTTTTCTTTTAACGTTTTCATATATTTAATTTTTTTTGTTTTTCACTAATATAACTGACCTATTTATTCTCTTGCCTAATTAGATTGAGTGCAGAACCTGCATAGAACCATTTGATCTGAATTGGGCTATATGTATGTTTAGCTTCAATTGTTTCAGAAGTTCCGTCATCGTGGTTAATTACCATTTGTACATTTTTGCCCGGAGCTAGTTCGTTTATATTAAGTACATCAAATGTGTCGTTTTCTTTTATTTTATCATAATCAGCAGGGTTTGCAAATGTTAAAGCTAAAACACCTTGCTTTTTAAGATTAGTTTCATGAATACGTGCAAATGATCTTACAATTACAACACGAACACCCATGTGACGAGGTTCCATAGCGGCATGTTCACGTGAGGATCCTTCACCATAGTTCTCATCTCCAATTACAATTGATTGCACACCGGCTTCTTTATATTTACGAGCTATAGTCGGTGTTTTATCATATTCACCTGTAATTTGATTTTTTGTGTTAGGCTCTTCTGTAAAATAGTTGATAGCTCCTAATAGTAGGTTATCAGAAATATTATCTAAATGACCTCGGAAACGCAACCATGGACCAGCCATTGAAATGTGATCAGTAGTACATTTGCCTTTAGCTTTGATAAGAATTTTTAAGCCTTTAATATCTTTTTGGTCATTAGGCGCAAATGGGGCGAGTAATTGTAGCCTGTTTGAATCAGGTTTAACTACAACTTCAACATCACTGCTATCTTTTGCAGGTGGAGTAAATCCTAAATTTTTACTTTCAAAGCCATTAGGAGGGAACTCTTCACCGTTTGGCGGGTCAAGGTACACTTCTTCTCCGTCTTCATTTATAAGTGCGTCTTTTAGTGGGTTAAATGATAATGAACCACCTATTGCAAGTGCAGTTACCATTTCAGGTGACGATACAAATCCGTGTGTGTTTGGATTACCATCATTACGCTTAGCAAAGTTTCGGTTGAAGGAAGTTAATATAGTATTTTTACGTTCAGGATCGTCTGTGTGTCGTTTCCATTGACCTATGCATGGTCCGCAAGCATTGGCAAGCACAACGCCACCTATATCCTCAAAATATTGTAAAATACCATCTCGTTCCGTAGTGTATCGAATCATTTCTGAGCCCGGAGTTACCATGAACTCTGTTTTAACTTTAAGTTTTTTCTCTTTAGCCTGCTTGGCAAGAGAAGCTGCGCGGTTTAAATCTTCGTATGATGAGTTTGTACATGAACCAATTAATCCTACTTCAATATCAAGAGGATACTCATTCTCTTCTGCATTTTGCTTTAACTTGCTAATTGGGTGAGCCAAATCTGGGGTGAATGGACCGTTTACAAGTGGTTCCATTTCTGAAAGATTGATTTCAATTACTTTATCGAAGTATTTCTCAGGATTTTGATACACTTCAGCATCACCTGTTAGCATATCATTCATTTGATTAGCTAAATTTGCAACATCTTCTCTTTCAGTAATATTCAAATAATCACTCATGCGGTTGTCATAACCAAAAAGGGATGTTGTAGCACCTATTTCAGCACCCATATTACAAATTGTACCTTTACCTGTACAGCTAATTGAATTTGCACCTTCACCAAAGTATTCAAGTATGTATCCTGTTCCTCCTTTGGCGGTTAAAATATCTGCAACTTTAAGAATTACATCTTTAGGTGAAGTCCAGCCAGATAAAGAGCCAGTAAGTTTTACCCCAATAAGCTTTGGCATTTTAAGTTCCCAGGGCATATCTGCCATTACATCAACTGCATCTGCACCACCAACACCAATTGCAACCATTCCTAGTCCTCCTGCATTAACTGTGTGAGAGTCGGTACCAATCATCATACCTCCTGGAAAAGCATAATTTTCAAGAACTACCTGGTGAATAATACCTGCTCCCGGCTCCCAAAATCCAATTCCATATTTTTGAGAAACCGACTTTAGGAAATCAAATACTTCACTGTTTTGATCCCAGGCAGTTGATAAATCTTTTTCTGCACCTACTTGTGCCTGAATTAAATGATCGCAATGAACTGTTGATGGTACCGCTACTTTATTTTTTCCGGCATTCATAAATTGTAATAAAGCCATTTGTGCAGTGGCATCTTGCATGGCTACTCGGTCAGGGGCAAAATTAACGTAATCTTCACCTCTTTTGAATTCTTTTATTTCCTGCGTTTTATGCAGGTGTGTGTAAAGAATTTTCTCCGCAAGTGTTAATGGTTTTCCAATCGTATTGCGCGCACTTTGAAGCTTTTCTCCAAAATTTGCATAAACCTCTTTTATCAGTTCTAAATCAAATAGCATAGTAGTTGTAATTTATTTTGAATATCTAACAAAAATATAATATTATTTGTTGGGTTTTTATAGGTATAAAAACCCTTATTTTAAAAGAATTTAGCTAATTTATTTTCATTCTAAACATTAATGAATTTAAATATGTTAATATAGTTATTTTTATTTTACGTAGATAGTAATCTTAGTACTTTTTTACATTTTATTCACATTTAAATAATTGGTTATAGCCTGCTTTTTTCGTATTTTTAATTAGATATAACCAACTATGAAACCATTTTTCTTATCCATAACAGTATTTATGTTGCTCTTTAACAGTCTTATGGCTGATGTAGGTGATTTTACGGATCAGGAAAAACAATGGATAAGACAAAATGAGGTTAAGGTTGGGATGTATCCATTTTATCCGCCATATGCCTATATCTTAGATGATGAGTTTATTATTGGACTTTTCCCTGATTTGAGAGAATTGATGAAAAATGAATCGGGTCTTAGATTTAAACAGGTATTCTATCCTGACTGGCAATCTTATTTGCTTGCTGCTAAAAATAGAGAAATTGATATAATAATGCCGATTATTCCCACTGATGAGAGGAAAATTTATCTAAGTTTTACAAAACCAATAGTAATGGATCCTCATGCTATTGTTGTGCGGAATGAAGATAAAGAGAGGATTTCATTTGATAATCTGAAAAAGCAAAATGAGATTGTAATTGGTGCTGTGAAAGGTTATTTTATTACCCAATTTGTTCAGGAGCATTATCCGGCACATCAAATAAAATATTATGCTGATGATCGCCAATGTATTAATGCACTTGCGAATGAAAATATTGATGTGTTTGTGACTCAAACATATACTGCAGGATTTTTTATACAAGAAAATGAAAATCTCACTGTTATTTCCGATATCCCTACAAATACAGTTTTGTCTATTGGTATAACTAAAGATAAGCCAATATTAAGTCAGATTATTCAAAAAACAATTGACAGGCTACCTGATGATGCCATTCCAGATTTAATCAATCAATGGACCTATCAACAATATCAACCGTTATATAAAAAGCCTTTTTTCTGGATGTTTATTGGTTTAGCTGCTGTTTTTATCTCATTTCTTTTATTTGGCATGAATAAGTTTCTACAAATTAAAGTAAGGAAAAGAACCAATGAGTTGATGAGTGCCAAACTGAAAGCGGAGGAAAGCGAAAACTTGAAAACGGCATTTGTGCTAAATATTTCCCATGAAATCCGAACTCCTTTAAATGCTATAAATGGATTCTCTGAGTTGTTGGCATTGCAATTTAACGATGATACTATAAAAGAATACAGTAAAGATATTATTGCAAATAGTCACCGACTTACAACCGTCATTGAAAGTATGATCATTTTTGCTCAATTGGAGAGTAGCAAAATTGTCATTAAACGCACAAAAACTCAAATGTGCGATATTATTGAAGCTGTTTCATTAAAATTCAAAGAGATGTATCCTGAGAAACTGGATGATATTAAGTTTGAAACAGAGTGTTCAGCAAGCAATGTCGTAGTTGATACCGATCCTTATTATCTAAGAAAAATGTTGGGTTTTGTGCTTGATAATGCTTTTAAATTCACTAAATCAGGAAGAATAAGATTTGGATTTCGTGTTTATCAGCAGCAGTTAAATATCTTCATAGAAGATACTGGAATTGGTATTAAACGAGAGGCAATTTCGAAAATATTCAATAAGTTTTATAAGTTTTCAGTTTCGGACGAGAAGTTTCATGCAGGAACTGGGGTAGGGTTATCTGTTAGTAAAAAGTTGTCTGAAGAATTAGGTTTTTCAATGACCTTAGATTCTGAATATGGGCACGGAACTACAGTCTATTTCTTGTATAATATGAAATAAAATTTTACTTACGTCTTTTTATTTTATTTGAGAGATAAACCATTTGCCTATACTACCTGCACACTGTTGATTGAAGTCCATTTTTTCAGGATGGAACTGTACGCCAAGAGCAATCCAATTTGGTTTAGTGTATACAATAGATTCTACAACGCCATCGCGCGTTCTCGCTATAACACTCAAATTTTCACCCAATTTGTCTGCACTCTGATGATGATATGAATTTACAGTACATTTTTTAGCTCCTATAATCTTTGCCAAAAGAGATTTTTTCTTAATAAATATTTTATGCATTGGTGGATTATCGGCATTTCTGTGTGATACATTTTTCTTAATGTCGGTTGGGATATCAGTGTATAAAGATCCCCCCAAGGCTACGTTAAGCATTTGGTGGCCTCGGCAGATTCCTAATAGTGGAGTTTGATTATTTTTAGCAAAAGCGACCATTTTAAGCTCTAGCGAATCACGATAGCGGTCAAATTCACCGCATTTTTCAACTTCATTTGATTTCCCGTAAATAGATGGATGAATATCTCTACCCCCTGTAATGATTATTCCGGCTGCTTCTGTCAACCATTTGTCTATAGAATCAGTTGGTTGTACGTATGCTGACTTTAAAGTCAGAGTGGAATCTACATTATGAATAAATGTCATGTACGTGCCACCTTTATCTGCCTTGGAAAATAGAACTAGTTCTTGTGAGAAAACATCCAATACCACAAATATTATAGTTGCTGTTAAAAATGCTTTGATTCTCATATTTTTTGTATTTAATATTGCAATGAAGTTAGGAATTTTGTACAAATAAAAAAGGGCTGCCGAAGCAACCCTTGTTTTTATTGTGTTTTGATCCAGTTGACCAATCCTTTATTCTCAATAACTTCCATAAGTTTTTCTGGAAGTGGTGGAATATCAAATGTTTTGTCTCCAACTGTAGCTTTTCCTGCTGTTAGATCAGCTTCAATTTTGTCACCAGGTTTGTAAGTGTCAACTATTTCTTTGTTTACAATAAGCAATAGTCCTTGATTAATACACGAGCGATAAAAAATACGGTTAGCTGATTTTACGATTACAGCTTTGACGCCGGCATGTGCTAAACCAACCGCTGGATGTTCACGTGAACTACCGCAACCAAAGTTTTCACCTGCAACTATTATATCGCCTGCCTGAACATTTTTAGCAAAGTTCTCATCAAATCCTTCAAAAAGATGAGGCATAATTCCTTCAGCATCAGAGCTCATTACGTTGTAGGTAAGATTACCAGCAAACATTTGATCGGTATTCAAATTGTCAGCATCTGCATAACTCCATACTCCATTAATTCTGCGGTTATCAGATTTGTCAATTTCAATTGTATTGCCCGCTTCTTTTTGATAAGGAAATTTTTCGTTACCAGGATTACTTCTTGGGTCAGTAATTTTACCATTAAGCGCACTTAATGCAACTGCTGCTGGCGAAGCAAGATAGATTTCAGCTTCTTTGTTGCCCATTCTTCCTTTAAAGTTACGATTTGCTGTTGAAATTACAGTGTATCCGTCAGCAGGTATTCCTTGTCCAGTTCCGAGGCATGGTCCGCAGCTGGCTCCCAAAACATTGGCACCAGACTCAATTAAATCGCCAATTATTCCTTCTTTGATTGCCTGAAGGTAGATTTTTTTCGATGCCGGAGCTACTAATAATTGCACTGATCCGGGTATCTTCTTACCCCTTAAAATATCCCGTGCAATTCGTAAATCTTCGATACGTCCATTGGTACATGTTCCAATTAGCGCTTGTTGTATTGGTTTACCTGCAACTTCGGCAATTGCCTTTACGTTATCAACATGATGTGGTGCAGCTGTGAGAGGATATAATTCAGATAAGTTAATATCTATTTCTTTCAAATATTCAGCACCTTCATCAGCCCATGTCCCATTTACCTTTTCGCCAAGATACTCTTCTAATACTTCATCAGGTGGAAAAACGGCATTTTTGGCTCCCATTTCTGATGCCAGGTTGGCAATGGTCATTCTTTCCGAGATAGATAGAGTTTTTACACCATCACCATGGTACTCAATACTCATGTAATTAGCTCCATCTGAGCCAATCATTCCAATGATGTAAAGTGATAAGTCTTTCGCAAAAACACCTTCCGGTAATTTTCCGGTTAGGTTAATTTTGATTGTTTCAGGTACGCGAAACCAAGTTTCACCTCTGCGCCAAATACCGGCTGCTTCAGTTCTGTCAATTCCTGCTGCAAGGGCATTAAAGGCTCCGGCAGTACATGTGTGACTGTCGCTACCAACGATTATCATTCCCGGTTTGGCATGGTCTGCCATAATTTGATGGCAAATACCATCGCCAACATCATGAAATTTACCTACTTTTTGTTTGCGGGCAAATTCTCTGATTGTTTCATATTGAGTGGCTAATTTTGCGCTTGTGGGAGGAGCATTGTGGTCTAAAACCACTAAAAGTTGGTCAGGGTTGGCCACATTTTCTCCACCCATCTTTTCAAATGTTCCTTTAATACTTGCGCTATTATCATGGGTAAGTACAAGGTCAGGTTTTTTGAAAACAATTGACCCTACTTTTGCTTCCAATATTTTTTCTACAAATGTATTTGCTGACATAGTTAGTTTATTTTAGAATTAAAATAATCCGCCACGTTTGAAAATCTCAGTTTGAACTTCGCTGAAAGGATTGATATTTCCTTTTAATCCTTTGGTAATATTTTCCATTTCACCCGTTTCAAAATTGAGTTTTATCTGATCACCTGTTTCTAATTTCAGGTTTGCTATATCTGAATAAGTCAAAATTGGCATGGCAGCATTAATGGCATTTCGCTCATAAATAGCACCGAATGATTCTGCTACAATAGCTTGTACTCCAAGTGCCTTGAAACAATCAACTGCCTGTTGACGAGAACTTCCACTACCAAAGTTTTTGCCTGTTACTACAATATCACCTTTTTGTGCCTTTTTAGCAAAGTCTTCATAACCTTGAAGGTTGTCAAAAGTATATTGTCCCATTTCGTTTATGTCTGTAATAGACAAATAGCGATTATGGAAGATCATATCTGTATCGATATTATCTTGGCCTATAAACCACACTCTTCCTTCTACAGTTGTATTGATATCGTCTGTACTATCTGTTTTTGAAGATTTTTTAGGTGGAGCAGGAGCATAGTTTGTTTCAAATAATACAGGCTCTTCCGGAATATTGTCCGGTGAAGTAATGTAACCAGCTATAGATGATGCTGCTA
>PKTE01000060.1 GCA_002869335.1 Salinivirgaceae bacterium
ATGAGCATGACTTGTTGGGAGATCGAGACGTGCCTGAACATGTTTTTTACGGTATTCAAACAATGCGTGCACTTGAGAATTTTAATATCTCAGGCGTTTCATTACAATTTTATCCTGTTTTAATCAGTAGTTTGGCAATAGTGAAGATGGCTGCCGCAAGGGCGAATTACGATTTGGGCCTTTTGGATAAAACAGTTCATGACGCTATGATTCAGGCTTGCGATGAGATTATGAAAGGCAAATATCACCGTCATTTTGTGGTTGATATGATTCAAGGTGGCGCCGGCACTTCAACCAATATGAATGCCAATGAAGTTATTGCCAATCGGGCTCTTGAGATTATGGGACATAAAAAGGGAGAATATAAATATTGCCATCCTAACAACCATGTAAATCTTTCCCAATCAACAAACGATGCGTATCCTACGGCTATTAAAATAGCATTGCTATATACCAATATAAAGTTTACAGAAGTTCTCAAAGATCTTGTTGAATCATTCCGAAAAAAAGGGCAAGAATTTTCACATGTCATAAAAATGGGGCGCACTCAATTGCAAGATGCTGTTCCAATGACTTTAGGTCAGGAGTTTGAAGCTTATGCAACTATGTTGGAAGAGGAGATTTTGCGTTTGCAACACAATGCAGATTTGTTTTTAGAGGTAAATATGGGCGCTACCGCTATTGGTACAGGTATAAATGCTGATCCTGACTATAGTGAAAAGTGTGTCAATCATTTAAGAGATATAACAGGATTAGATATTAAACTTGCTGGTAATCTTGTTGAGGCCACTCAGGATACGGGTGCTTTTATTATGTATTCATCGGCAGTTAAAAGATTAGCGATAAAATTGAGTAAGATTAGTAACGATTTACGCCTACTTTCTTCCGGACCTCGTACAGGGTTTAATGAAATCAATCTGCCTCCAATGCAACCTGGTTCATCAATTATGCCTGGAAAGGTAAATCCTGTTATTCCAGAGGTGGTTAATCAAATTGCATTTAAGGTAATTGGTAATGATCTTACTGTTAGTCTTGCCTCTGAAGCCGGGCAGTTAGAGTTAAATGTAATGGAACCTGTTATTGTACAAAGCTTATTTGAAAATGTGGAGATGCTTAAGAACGGAATGGAAGTACTCAAATACAGATGTATTGACGGCATTACTGCTAACGAGGATCGTTGTCGTGAATTAGTGCACAATAGTATTGGTTTAGTTACAGCATTGAATCCAATTTTAGGATATGAAATATGTACTAAATTAGCCAAAGATGCATTGGAAAATAACCGTTCTGTATATGATTTAGTTCTTGAACAAGATTTGATGTCCAAAAGCGAACTTGATGAAGCATTATCACCAGAAAATATGATAAAACCTCATAAACTAACTGATAAATAATAAACTATATAAAAAATGTAAAATGGACAATGGTTTTCATTGGCCATTTTTTCATGCCAAATTTATTGTTTAATAATTCTGTTAAGTGATGATAATTAGTTTTTTATTGTATTTTTGTTAAAATGAACTTTTACAAATTGAATTATATAGGTTATCGTAATCGATTATTTGGTGTTCTTCTAGTAGTTTTATTTTTGCCTCAGCTAGCTGTTTCTCAAGTTGACAGCATGCTTCAGGTGGCCAGAAATACCCCCGATGACACATCCAAGGTCTTTTTGTATTTCGATATTGCTGATCACTTTCAAAAGAAAGATGATACGCTGTATCTGTATTACATGAAGGAGTCATATAATTTATCGAAAAAGATAGATTTCAATAGAGGTCTGGTAAAGTATTATGATGATCTGGGTTATTATTATAGACAGCGGGCAGAGTATTCAAAGGCATTAGATAACCACTTTAATGCACTTAAGATGGCCAAGCAGATTGGTTATAGAAGTTATTTGCCTCGCATTAACAACAATATTGGCGTTGTGTACAGAAGGCTAGATGACTATTCAAGGGCTGTTAATTATCATATTGAAGCTTTAACTGTGTCGGAAGAAGTTGGTGATGAAAGGAGTAAAATGTATGCCAGAAACAGCTTAGGTAACGTTTTCTCTCTCATGAAACAGTATGATAGAGCAATGACATACTTCAATGCAGCTTTGGAACAAGCTGAAGCATCTAATAATTATCGTAGTTTGGCAATTAACTATAATAATATTGGTGAATTATACGAGATTAAAGGAGATTTAGATGATGCATTAAAGTATTATTATAAATCATTGGAATATAATCAGAAGATAAACAGTGAAAGGGGAATCGCTATTTGTTATGATTGCTTGGGATCTGTTTATTTGAAATCAGGGCAGTATAATAAAGCTGCGAGTCACTTCCGAGAGGCTATTGAATATAATCGAAAACTGAATGATGATTATTTTACTGCAGTTAGTCTATTAAATAGTGGAATTGCATATGCAAACTTAAATAATACGAATAGTGCAATTAAGTATATCAATGATGCACTAAATCTTGCTAATGAAATAGGAAATAAAGCCACAGTAAGAGATGCCTATTATCAACTTTCAAGAATATATGAGCAGAAAAATTTAGCTGGTCCAGCTTATGATAATTATAAAGCATATATCAGTGTTAAAGATTCCATTCTTAATCTTGAAAATACGAGGAATATTAGTAAACTTCAGACTCTTTACGAGACTGAAAAGCAGCGCAGTAGGATTGAGCTTTTAGAGAAAGAGAAAACACAAAAGGAACAAGCTAATGAACGTAAAACAATATTTATCTTAGTGTTATTTATTGCGTTCTTTGTGCTTGGAATACTTGCTCTTGCCTTGTATAGAGCCAATAATATAAAACGAAGAAATAATAAGATACTTAAAGAACAGGCAGAAGTAATAACGGAAAAAAATATTGCACTAAATAAACAGAAGGTAGAGTTGGAGCAAACTACGATAAAGATTACTGATAGTATGCAGTATGCTCAAAAAATACAGCAAGCTTTATTACCGCAGAAATCTACCATGAATTTGCTTTTCGAAGACTATTTTATCTTCTATAATCCATTGTCTGCTGTAAGTGGTGATTTTTACTGGGCTGGAGACGTAGCAGATAAAACTATTTTGGCAGTAGCTGATTGTACAGGCCATGGTGTTCCGGGGGCTATGATGAGTATGCTTGGGAATTCATATCTGAATGAAACATTAAGAAAACCATATATTCTACATGCGAGTCAAGTGTTAAATGAAATGCGTGATATGGTTGTTTCTGCTTTACACCAACAAGGAGTTCCAGGTGAGTCTAAAGATGGAATGGAAATGTCACTTGTGGTATTTGATAAGCAAACAAATGTGCTAGAATTTGCCGGAGCTCATCTTAGAATTTATATTGCCCGTCATCAGGAAAATTCCAAATACGAAATTGTGGAGCTTAAGGGAGATAGAATGCCTATTGGTTACTATCGAAAAATGAACGATTTTACCGATCATACAATAAAAATAAATTCAGGTGATATAGTGTATCTGTTTACAGATGGTTATATTGATCAATTTGGAGGGCAAAAGGGACAACGCTTTAAGAGTAGGCCATTTAAAGAACTTATAGAGAAGAATGTAGGAAAGCCAATGGAAGAGCAACTGGACACTTTACAACGCATATTTTATGAATGGAAGGGAGATCAGGAACAGATTGATGACGTTCTTGTTATAGGTGTGGAATTTCCTATTAGTTAGAGATATTTAAGGGCTCTTTCAGGTATTTCAAAATAAAATTTATAATAAGGGATATTCTCTCGTATTTATTCTTTCATTCATAGGTTTTTAATGTATTTTTGCACTCTAAATTGTATTTTTCGTTATTTTTAACCGATAAACCTTATAGAATGGGGAGAAAAAAAATTTCATCAGCACTTATATCAGTTTTTAGTAAAGAAAATTTAGAACCAATTGTAAGAAAGTTGGATGCACTTGGTGTTAAGCTTATTTCAACCGGAGGAACACAGAAATTTATTGCTGACCTGGGGGTTGAAGTAACACCCGTTGAAGAACTAACCGATTATCCATCCATTTTAGGGGGAAGGGTGAAAACATTACATCCAAAAGTATTCGGAGGTATTCTAGCTCGCCGTGATAATGATAACGATAAAAATGATATGGCAGAATATGCCATTCCGGAAATAGACCTTGTAATTGTGGATTTATATCCATTTGAAGAAACCCTTGCAAGTGGTGCATCCCATCAGGAGATTATTGAGAAAATCGATATAGGCGGTATTTCACTAATCAGAGCTGCTGCTAAAAACTATAATGATACTTTGATTGTAAGTTCGAGGAATCAGTATGGGTTACTAATAGAAATGCTAAATGAGGGTAATGGTGAAACCACCTTAGATCAAAGAAAGATATTTGCTGGACAAGCTTTTAATATATCTTCTCATTATGATACAGCTATTTATGGATACTTTTCTGGAGGTAACAATAATGTATTTAAGGAAAGTATAATTGAAAGCAAAGAATTAAGATATGGTGAGAACCCACATCAAAAAGGTTATTTCTATGGTGATTTTAATAAGTTGTTCGATCAATTGAATGGGAAAGAAATATCATATAATAACTTACTCGATATTGATGCTGCAGTTAATCTTATTGGGGAGTTTGATGAAACCACCTTTGCAATATTAAAGCATAATAATGCTTGTGGTGTGGCATCTCGTGAATCATTATTAGATGCATGGAAGGATGCTTTAGCCGGTGATCCAGTAAGCGCATTTGGAGGTATCTTAATTACAAATACTGAAGTCGATGAGGCTACAGCAGTTTAAATAAATAAACTTTTCTTTGAGGTAATAATAGCACCAGGTTACACAGGTGAAGCTTTTGAAATATTAAAACAAAATAAGAAACGGATTATTCTTAGGCGAAAAGAAATAGAATTACCCGGTAAGCAATTCAGATCTGTATTAAATGGTGTATTAGGACAGGATAAAGATCTTGCGACAGAAGGAATTAACGATTTTGAAAATGCAACTGAAAAAGGACCAACTTCTCAAGAAGCTGTTGATTTAATTTTTGCGAATAAACTGGTTAAGCATACTAAATCAAATGCAATTGTATTGGCTAAAAATAAACAGTTGGTTGCAAGTGGCGTAGGACAAACAAGTAGGGTTGATGCATTAAAGCAGGCAATTGAAAAAGCCAAAAGCTTTAACTTTGATTTAAATGGATCAGTCATGGCATCAGATGCATTTTTCCCGTTTGCGGATTCTGTTGAGATTGCTAAAAAAGCAGGAGTCACATCAGTTATTCAACCGGGAGGTAGTATTAGAGATAAAGATTCCATTGATTTTTGTAATGAAAACAATATGTCAATGGTATTTACAGGAAAAAGACATTTTAAGCATTAAAAATTATATAGCACATGGGCTTGTTTTCATTTCTAACCCAGGAAATCGCGATTGACCTGGGAACAGCAAATACCATTATTATTCATAACGACAAGATTGTTGTGGATGAGCCTTCAATTGTTGCCCTGGATAAAAATTCAGGTAAGTTGATTGCTATTGGTGAGAAAGCGCGTCAGATGCATGGTAAGACACACGAGAATATCCAAACAACGAGACCGTTGAGGGATGGTGTTATTGCTGATTTCCATGCCGCTGAGCAAATGATCAGAGGAATGATCAAAATGATTAATAAAAAGGCCAGATTATTGTCGCCTTCACTTCGAATTGTAATTTGTATACCATCTGGTAGTACAGAGGTAGAAATGAGGGCGGTACGCGACTCATCAGAGCATGCTGGTGGCCGTGAAGTATTCATGATCTATGAGCCAATGGCAGCCATGCTTGGTATTGGGATTGATGTGGAAGCACCTGAAGGAAATATGGTTGTAGATATTGGTGGCGGAACCACTGAAATTGCAGTTATTTCACTAGGTGGTATCGTAAGTAATAAGTCAATTCGTATTGCAGGAGATGATTTTACTGCTGATATTAAAGAATATATGCGTCATCAGCATAATATTAAGATTGGAGAAAAAACAGCTGAAACAATCAAGTTACAAGTAGGCTCAGCATTGCCAGATTTGGATGATCCACCACCAGATTTTATAGTACGTGGTCCTCATCAAATGACAGCGCTGCCTATGGAAATACCTGTTTCATATCAGGAAATAGCTCACTGTTTAGATCGTTCTATTTCAAAAGTAGAAGCTGCTATTCTTGCTACACTTGAGCATACTCCACCAGAATTATATGCTGATATCTACAACAAAGGTATTTATTTGGCAGGTGGTGGCGCACTTTTGAGAGGACTGGCAAAACGTTTGGAAGATAAAACTAAGATTCCATTCCATATTGCTGAAGACCCATTGCATGCCGTTGCAAGAGGTACTGGTATAGCTCTTAAAAATGTGGATAAATTCCAGTTCTTAATGAGATAATATATTGCCATAAGGATGACTCCTTATGGCAATTCTATTTTATTCTGAATATAAACTTCGTTTGAATGAATAATCTGATTCGGTTTATTGTACGTAATCATCATTTCTTTATTTTCCTTATTACCGAGGTTATTGCATTCTTTTTTCTTTTTCAATATAATCAATATCATAAATCAACTTTTGTAAATAAGGCTGGCGTTGCATTGAATGGTATTAATCGTTTTACAAGTGATATTGAAGATTTCTTCTATCTGCGCGATGCCAATGAGAAATTGGCCGAAGAAAATGCCCATATTCTAAATACGCTTAAAAGGTCCTATAAAGAAAACAAGATTTCATATAAAGAAATATATGATTCAGTTTACATTAAGCAATGGAATTATATGGCAGTTAATGTCATTAATAATTCTGTGAATTTGCAAAATAATTATTTAACACTCGATAAAGGTCAATTGCACGGAATAAAGGAAAATATGGGGGTTGTGGGACCAAATGGTGTTGTGGGAGTTGTTAAACATGTGTCCAATAACTATGCTGTGGTTATTTCAATTCTCAATCCTAATTTTAAATTAAGTGCCAGACTTTCTGATACTAAATACTTTGGGTCATTACATTGGGATGGAATTGATCCTCGGTATTGTTGGCTCGATGATATTCCAAATCACATCAAGGTAGATGTTGGAGATAAAGTAGAAACCAGTGGTTACAGTGCTATTTTCCCTGCTCAAATCCCATTGGGAGAGGTTGTTGAAGCCAAAAAAGACCTAAATAGTAACTTTTATCATATTAAAGTTCGTTTATTTATTGAGATGCAAAGCTTAACGCAGGTTTATGTCGTAGAAAATTATTTGCGAGATGAGATTACAAAACTAGAAAGTAAATTGAATATAGATGATTAGATTACTTAGTAGAAATATAATTCGCTTTTTAGTGCTTGTGCTTATTCAGGTTCTGGTGCTTAATAATATTCAATTAAGTGGCTATATCAATCCTTACTTTTATATTTTATTTATTCTATTGCTACCATTTGAAATTCCAGGTTGGGCAGTAACACTATTTGGGTTCTTAATTGGAATGACCATTGACTTATTTGCCAACACGCCTGGAATGCATGCTGTAGCTACAACGTTTATGGGATATTTGAGGCTTTTTATACTCCGCTATATGTCACCACGCGATGGATATGAACCCGGTACCTTCCCAAGGGTCTTCTATTATGGTTTTAATTGGTTCTTTAGATATGCATTAATATTAACCTTAGCCCATCATTTTGTATTGTTTATTGTGGAATCATTTAATTTTGCATCATTTGGACATATTTTGTTGCGGGTTATCTTGAGTACTATTTTTACCCTGACATTAATAATGATTAGTCAATATTTGATATTTAGGAAATAACCTATGGAAAGTAATTTACCTAATAATCGACGAATTGTTATTATTGGTATTATTTTACTGATAGCGGTTATTTATATTACCAAATTATTTACACTTCAGGTTGTTGATAATAAGTATAAAACTTCTGCAAGTTCAAATGTTTTACGTTATGTGACTCAATACCCGGTTAGGGGATTGATATATGACAGAAACAATAAACTAATGGTATATAATGAAGCTGCCTATGACTTAATGGTTATACAAAAACAACTTGATGCATTTGATACTGCTGATTTCTGTAAGATTCTGGACATTGATAAAGATTTTTTAATTGAAAGTTTAAAAGATGCGAAAATTTATAGCCGATATAAACCATCGGTTTTGATTAAGCAGATATCAGCAAAAACGTATGCTATTTTACAAGAGCAGATGTATAAGTTTCCAGGATTCTTTACCCAAACCAGGACACTTAGGAAATATCCAGATTCAATAGCAGCACACGTTTTAGGATATGTTGGTGAAGTAAATGAAAAAAATATTGAGAAGGAAAAATATTATAAAAGTGGAGACTATATTGGCGCTAGTGGTATTGAGAAATCTTATGAAAAATATTTGAGAGGAGAGAAGGGCGTTAATGTTTTTATGGTTGATGTGCATAATCGAATTAAAGGTTCTTATGATGAGGGAAGAATAGATAGAGAGGCTGTTCCGGGTAAAAATATTTCACTTACAATAGATGCTGAATTGCAAAAGTATGGTGAAAAGTTGATGGGTAAAAAGAAAGGTAGTATTGTAGCAATTGAGCCATCTACAGGAGAAATATTGTGTATGATAACTGCACCCACATATAATCCTGGATTATTAAGTGGTAGACCACGTGCTAAGAATTTTCGAAAATTACAAATAGATACGCTTAAGCCATTGTTTAATAGAGCTCTTCAGGCGCAATATCCTCCAGGTTCTACTTTTAAACCAATGACTGCCTTAATTGGATTGCAAACCGGAGTCGTAAAGCCAACTACAAAATATGGTTGTCAATACGGTTATCACGTGGGTAACTTTTCACTTGGGTGCCATGGACATCCATCTCCTTTGAATTTGATAGAATCTATACAACATAGTTGTAATGCATATTATTGTCATGTGTATAGAAATATTCTAGACTATAGCTCTGATGCAGGAATTGTTGCCAATTATACAAAATGGAGAGAATTGGTGATGTCTTTTGGCTATGGTAAATTATTGGAAATTGATTTCCCGTTTGAACTAAAGGGACTTGTTCCGCCTGCAAGTTATTTTGAAAAGCTTTATGGTAATGGCTGGAATTCACTTATGAATGTCTCTATGGCTATTGGTCAGGGGGAGCTTTTAGTTACACCATTGCAGATGGCAAATTTTTCAGCAACTATTGCAAACAGAGGATATTATTATACTCCTCATTTGGTAAAAGATATTCAGGGAGACGATGAAATTGCTCCAAAGTATACAGTAAAAAGATATACAAAAGTTGATTCACAATACTTTGAGCCAGTTGTTCAGGGTATGTATGATGTTGTGCAAGGTGGTCCTGGTAGCACTGCCAGAAATGCACGTGTCGATAGTCTCGATATTTGTGGAAAGACAGGTACTGCAGAGAATCCTCATGGTGAAAATCATAGTATTTTTATAGCATTTGCACCAAAGGATAATCCTAAGATTGCAATTTCTGTATATGTTGAGAATGCAGGATATGGAACAACTTATGCCGCACCTATAGCCAGTTTTATGATCGAGAAATACTTGACCGGCAAAGTGAAGCGAAAATGGTATGAGAATTATATTATGAATGCAAACTTATTGAACGTTGAGAAGAAAGATTAATCTATATAAGAATATCGACTGGTTAACCATTACAATTTATCTTGTATTGGTCTTAATGGGTTGGTTCAATATATATGCAGCTGTATATAATGAAGAGTATAATAGCATTTTTGATCTTTCTCAGAAGTACGGAAAACAAATGATTTGGATTATTGCAGCTATAGTTATAATTGTTGTTATTATGTTAATAGAGAGTCGGTTCTATGCTTTTTTTGCTAATCCTCTTTATTTTATTATGCTCGGATTGCTTATTACTGTTTTGCTCTTTGGTACTGAAGTTAACGGTGCCAGATCATGGTTTGCAATTGGTAGTTTTAGATTTCAGCCGGGAGAGTTTGCCAAGTTTGCTACAGCGCTGGCTTTGGCTAGGCTGCTGAGTAGTCATAATTTTAAAATTCACGAATTTAAAAATATTTTGATTATAGGAGCACTCATTTTTGTACCTGCTGGTTTTATTCTTTTACAAAATGATACAGGGTCAGCTCTTGTTTATGCCTCATTTATAATTGTATTATTCAGAGAAGGACTTTCTGCTGCATTTGTTTTATTAGGTGTTTATGCTGCCTTACTATTTATATTAGCCTTAACCATTCCATTAATTTATATACTTATACTAATTTTTCTTGTTAGTGCTGTTGTGGCCTTTATATATTTTCATGATAGGAGAGATGTTATTAAAGGTGTATTTGGTTTCTTATTAATTATTGGACTGATTTTCTTAGCAAATTTATTATTTTTCGATTTTTCTATAATAATAGTATTGCTTGCTGCAGCCGTTGTGTTTTCTGTTATTTTAATAATAAGAGCTGTTGTTTTTAAATATCGGTTTCTTTTTGCAATAGTGGGAATTACGTTTGGAGCACTTTCATTTACTTACTTTACAGATTATTTCTTTGAAAATGTTCTTGAAGAGCATCAAAAAAGCAGAATTAATCATCTGTTAGGTATAGAATCTGATCCGCTGGGTGCCGGGTACAATGTAAATCAAAGTAAAATTGCGATTGGTTCCGGAGGCCTTTCTGGCAAAGGATTTTTGCAAGGAACACAAACTAAGTATGACTTTGTACCAGAGCAAAGTACGGATTTTATATTCTGTACAGTTGGTGAAGAGTGGGGATTTGTAGGGACTACATTAGTAATTGTATTATTTGTTGTATTGCTATTGCGATTGATTTTTCTAGCTGAAAGGCAGCGATCATCATTCAGTAGAATCTATGGTTATGCAGTAGTATCAATATTGTTTTTCCACATCATAGTAAACATTGGAATGACCATTGGACTTGCTCCTGTAATTGGAATTCCATTGCCATTTTTTAGTTATGGCGGGTCATCATTATGGGCATTTACAGCTTTATTATTTGTTTTTCTTAGACTAGATGCATCCAGACTAGAACTTCTTCGTTAATTTTTTGTGCTAGGTCTCTTAATATGAGGCACGTAATTTGTTTCGGATTGAGCGATGATAGATGTGGTTTGGACTTAATCCATAATTTTTATACTTTCGAGCCACATTTTGTAATTTTTTCTGTTGGTTTGTGTTCTTCAGCCAACATATAGCCCACTAATGGGTTTCTTTATTAACCGCAAACGAAAAGTGAAGTGAGAATGGAAAGAGATTTGAATAAGGTTGCGATTCAACCAAAAGCGCAGCGTGTGTTTCATACGCTGCTTAAGGAGAATCCGCGCCTGAAAGAAATATTAAAGCAGTCTAATGATGAGGAAGAAGCTAGAAGTGCTATACTTGAATGGGCACAAGAGCTAATTAACAATAGTGAGAGTGCAAAGGAATTTTTACAAAGTGATGATAATAAGCGCCAGGCTTATGAAGAACTTTCTTTTAAGGATAAGGCAGCCATTCGCATTTTTGATTATATAAAACATACAGGTCGAAGAATTCAAGATCCTAGTCTTTCGATGGCTGATGAATCAATACTAGATCCTTTTGGAATATTATGGAATGCCTACCAAACAGGTAGGGGGGGAGCTATGTATTATTTCTACCTAGATATGCTATTTCTATTCCGTCAGCTCAACGGTAATCTTGTTGATAAAATGCCAAGTAAAGAAACCATACAGGAGTGGATGGACCGTCATCCATCAGGGCTTGATGAAATAATTGTAGAATCGCATAGGCAAAGTCGGGATAGAATTCTAACTGTGATCTTGAAAAAGATGCAAAACGGTGAGATTCAGGATCCAAAGTATAAATATAATTCTGAAATGTCATTTGAAGAGAATATGGATGTTGCCATAAATGAATGGTGGACAGACAGGATTTTTCATTTGAAATTTGCAGCAAGATCACCAGAAAGAATAAATGAACTCCTTGATCACTCTTTGAATAAGGAGACAATGAAAATAATGATGGAAGCAAAAGAGGCTGGTATACCGTTTTTTGTTAATCCATATTATTTGTCGCTTTTAAATGTTGAACCTACAGAGTATGTAGGTGCTGATTTGGCAATACGCGACTATATTTTTTATTCTAGACAGTTAGTTGATGAGTTTGGTCATATTCAGGCATGGGAAAAAGAAGATATTGTAGAGCCAGGTAAACCAAATGCGGCAGGTTGGTTATTGCCAGAGCAGCATAATGTACATCGTAGATACCCAGAAGTTGCTATTTTGATACCAGATACTGTGGGTAGAGCTTGTGCTGGGCTATGCTCATCATGCCAACGAATGTATGACTTCCAGAGTGGACATTTAAACTTTAATTTAGATAAACTAAATCCTGATGAAAAGTGGCCAGATAAATTAAAACGTCTCATGCAATATTTTGAGCAAGACTCTCAATTGCGAGATATTTTAATTACGGGAGGTGATGCATTTATGAATAGCGATAGGAGTCTAAGGCATATTTTAGATGAGGTCTACGAAATGGCATATCGTAAAAGAGAAGCTAATAAAAAAAGGCCTCAGGGTGAAAAATATGCTGAGATGGTCCGTATACGTCTTGGAACAAGACTTCTGGCTTATTTGCCACAACGCATTACTCCAGAATTGAAGGAGATTTTGGCGGAATTTAAAGACAAAGCATCAAAAATAGGATTTAAGCAGTTTGTAGTCCAGACTCATTTTGAATCTGCCTTGGAGGTAACACCAGAGGTAAAGATCGGAGTTGAAAGATTGAGGAGCGCTGGTTGGACACTTACAAATCAGCAAGTTTTTACAACTGCGGCTTCGAGAAGAGGGCATACAGCGAAGCTCAGAAAAGTATTAAATGATATAGGAATACTTACATACTATACATTTTCTGTAAAAGGTTTTATTGAGAATAGTCACAACTTTGCTACAAATAGTAGAGCCATGCAGGAACAGCGAGAAGAAAAGACAATCGGATTTATTCCTGAAGAAGAGTATGATAATATAAGAAAGTTTCCTGAAGAGGCGGAACACATGATTGAAAATATAAATAAACTCCGTGATAAGCTTGACGCACCATTTTTAGCTACAGACCGCAATGTGTTGAATTTACCAGGTGTTGGAAAATCTCAAACATTTAGGGTTATTGGAGTAACTCGTGTTGGGAAACGTGTTTTAGAATTTGATCATGATCATACGCGCACGCATAGCCCTATTTTGGAAAAAATGGATAAATTCTATATTGTGGAGTCAAAGCCTGTTGGGCAGTATCTTGAGGAGATAGAGGAGATGGGTGAAGATATTCAGGAGTATCTTACAGTTTATGGATATTCTATCGGTGAAACTGAGCATAGGATGCCTATTTATGAATATCCCGAATATGATTTTGAGATGACAGGAAAAATGACAAATCTGGAAATATAGATAGAACCCTATAAAAATCTTGCGGCGTAGGATTATCTCTTATGCCGCATTTTTATGGCAAAAAAAATCCCCGCCATCAGCGAGGATTTTGATAATATTTTAAAATACTATTGAAGCCTAAAATTAATCGGTACCTGATATCTTACGAATACTGGTTTCCCACGTTGTTTTCCTGGTGTCCATTTAGGCATCGATTGTACCACGCGAACAGCTTCTTTATCAAGTGATGGGTCAACACCACGAAGTACTGTTACATTTGTGATAGAACCGTCTTTTCCAACTACAAACTGAATAAATACTTTACCCTGTATACCATTTTCTTTTGCAATGGCTGGGTAATTAATGTTTTGGCTAATGTACTTAAACAGCTGACCTTGTCCACCCGGAAACTCTGGCATTTGTTCTACTACCATGAAGATTTCAGGTTCTTCTTCTTCCTCCTCTTCTTCGATCATGATATCAGTTTGCTCGATCATAGTTTCTTCATCGGCTTCTGTATCAATATCTAATTCGTCATCAATATCTTCGTCGTTATCAACAACGGTAAGTTCTTCGATAACTTTTTTCTGTGGAGGTGGTGGAGGTGGTGGTGGCTTAATTTCCTCCTGACGCTGTGTTTGGATCATTTCCTCTTCGAGGTTTACATCCATAACTGCGCCTAGATCGTCTACGGTACCTGTGCCACTATTCCAGTTGAATGCTACAAGTAGCAATCCTAAAACAGCAACAAGTCCACCTAGCATGAAGGTTCCTCTCCATTTCTCAAGGCTTACTTTTGGATTCTTTTTTACTTCCATAGTTCTAGTTATTTTGCTGCTAAAATAATTATATCTTTTCTAATGTCAAAGAAACATCTTTGATCATTTTGTGATATTTAACATTTATAAAACAGCAAATTTTTTACCATTATTACATATTTTGAGATTTAAATTATAAATCACCATTCAAATATCTGTTTATGAGGTAGTTGTATTTTTGGAATTTATTGTTTGGATTGAATAGATTTCTAAAATTTTTATGAGAAAGTTGTAGGATAAAAAAAATGCGCCTTTGATGAGACGCATTTTTTAATCTTAATTTATGTGGTTTTATCGCTTTTCGTATGGTTCATGATTTGGTTTTGAAGGTTGATTCTTTAACTCTTCAAGCACTACCTCAATAGCTTTTTCTAATTGAGAGTCTTTCCCTTTGGCTAATTCCGCTGGGTTTTCTGGTACTTTATAATCTGGATCTACACCATGTCCTTCTTTGAACCATTTTCCATCCGGATCGTACATTCGGAATGTTGGAACGGTCACACCACCTCCATCTATAAGCGAAGGTGAGCCATTTAATCCAATAAGTCCTCCCCATGTGCGCATTCCGACTAATTTTCCAAGTCCTGCTTTACGGAAATAATCAGGGAAAGCATCACCACCAGAACCACTCCAACCGTTTATTAGCATTACTTTAGGTCCGAAGTTAGCTCTTACAGGCCATTGCCAATCTCTTTTTCCACGAGTTGCCCAGTAAGCAAGTGGCTTTCTGTTTAGAAGCTCAACAAAACGATCAGGAATTTGACCTCCACTATTAAATCGCTCATCTATTACTAAACCTTCTTTATGAAATTGAGCAGCAAATTGTCGCATCAATTCATTTTGGCCATCAATACCGGTTGATCTCACATAAATGTATCCGATCTTTCCACCTGTTGCTTTATCTACCATTTGTCTGTTATGTTCAATCCAAGCTAAATGGCGAAGTCGTGTTTCAGATTTTAACGTTTTTACTAAAACTTTTTTTGCTCCTTCAATAGTTGGTTTTTCGTTTATTGTTAGTTCTACTGTTTTACCAGCAAGCCCCTGGAAAGCTGAGTATGGTTCTTTTGTAATGTCAATTGGAATATCATTAACTGCAAGAATATAGGTTCCTTCTTTTATATTAACTCCCGGTTCATCAAGTGGAGACCTAATCTCGGCGTCCCATTCAGCTCCTCTAATAATTTTTTTGATTTTATATACCTTGTCAAGTTCCCAGTCTATTCCTAAATATCCTACTCTTTTATATTCAGCTTTTTCTGTATCTCCACCACCAACATATGTGTGTGATGCATTTAGTTCTGCTATTAATTCACCTAATACAAAGTTTACATCGCGGCGCGTTGTTGATTGATCAATTAATGCTGCATATTGGTCGCCAATAGCCTTCCAATCAAGGCCATGCATATTTTCATCGTAGAAGAAGTCTCGCTCAAATCTCCATGCATCCCAAAACATTTGTTTCCATTCTTCTTTTGGAATAACAGTCATTTGCATATTGCTCAGATCTATAGGCTCTTTGAGTTTTTGATCTGCGGCCAATTTTATTACACCTAATTTTCGATTTTTATAGATAGCTATTTTTTTCTCATCACTTGAAATGGAGTATCCATTTATATCTTTAATTATAGTTTTTGATTCTTGCTCTTCTATATCGTAGTATTTTAGTTCTCTAGAAAATTCCTCTGATCCTGCATTTGAATATTGCATATAAAGAATTTTTCCTTTAACCGCTTTTAATCCGCCATATCTACCTCCTTTTTCTGGTAAAAGAATCATCCTTCTTTCAAAATTGTTAAAATCTATCTTGGTTGATTTGTCTACTTCCTTATCTTTTTTGTCTTTCTCATCTTTTTTCTTTTTATCGTCGTCCTCTTTTTTATCAATTTCAATTGAAATTGTATCATTTTCAGGTTCAAAAGGCGATGCTATTTCTGAGGTCAAAGGAATAAGTGCAATTTTTGTGGAATTTGGGTAAACAAAAGTACCGTCCATGTCGCTATATATGGGCTGCAGACTTCTATTTGTCAAGAAATATAGGTACTTTCCTTCAGGATCGAATACAGGATCATAATTATTATAAAAGTCAGAAGTTACTTGTTGTAATTTATCTTTTTCTGTATTGTAAATAAATAGTGCGCTATTAACCTGGCTGGCTGATCTAGAATAGGTTATCCATTTGCTATCTGGTGACCAGTTGAATTCAAATGATGATAAGCCATAATGACTTTGTCCATTTCCTGTATCAAAATGGGTTAGCTTGTCATCTTCAATGTTATAAAAATATAGTTCTGTGAGTTGGTTTACAAATGCAAATTTTTTGCTGTTCGGCGACCAAAAAATAGCATATCTGTATCATTTGTCAAAATTCATGACGGTTTTTACTTTGTTGGTTTCCATGTCATGAAGTTGAAGTTGATATTCACCTGTTTTATCGCTCCAATATGCTACATATTTTCCATTGGGTGACCAAACCGGATAACGTTCAGCAACTCCAGTAGTGCGGGTTAGGTTTAATGTAACGCCTTTTTCAGCAGGTAATGAGAAAATATCACCTCTAGCTTCTACAATTACTCTATTCCCTTTTGGTGAAATATCAAACCAATCAATACTTTTCCCTGGGTTAACTTGTTTTGCAATAAGGGTACTTTGATCGTTTATTATGTTAATGTTTACCTCTTTGTATTCTTTTGAATTTAAGTTCATTAAGTATAGTTTTCCACCAGCTTCGAATACAATTTCTTTAGGTCCAATTGATGGATAGTGGATATCAAAATCAGTGAATTTGGTAATTTGTTCATGCTTTTTTGATTTAGTATCATAAACCCAAATGTTGTACCTTTTTGCTTCTCCCTGATCTGAAAGGTAGTAGATTTGATCTCCAGACCACATCGGATATTCATCAGTGGCATCATTGTTTGTGATGTTCCATGATTTGTTTGATTTGAAATCGAAAATGTGAATATCAGGTGCAGCTCCTCCACGATATCTTTTCCAATTTCTGTAGATTCGTGAATTAAAATTAAATGCCAATTGTTTTCCATCAGGTGAATAAGAGGCTAAATCACCATAACTTAATTCAACCTTTTGTGGTAAACCACCTGTTACAGGTATCTGATATAATTGTGAAAATCTCTGTCTGCCACTATTTCTGCTTGAGGCAAATAGAAGTGTTTTTCCATCTGGATTCCAATCCAGCATTAGGTCACTAAATCCATGGTAGGTTACCCTTTCAGGAATTCCGCCAAGGGCTGAAATGACAAAAATATCTCGATTACCTTCGTAATTTCCTGTAAAGGCAATTTGATTACCATCAGGTGAAAATTTTGCATTTGTTTCCATCCCTTTTGGGGAGCTTAATCTATGGGCTGTGCCTCCGGTTTTATCTACAATCCACAAATCATTTCCATAAGTAAAAACTATTTGTGTTTCTGAAACATCCGGAAAGCCAAACATCCGGGCATTAATTTGTGAGTTTGCAGTTGATGCAAATACGCTGATAAACACCAGCACGGTTAGAAGGGTTTTTTGTAACATAATTTTTATTTAAGTTAATAAATGCAATTGCCAGATCGACGATTACCTAATTTAGTGAAACAAATTACCCAAAAAATTCCTAGATGAGCATTTTTTTTAAAAAGTGTTCGTTATAGTGCACAGTATAAGGAGGATTAAATATTCTTTGTGGTGTACAAAAATTAAAGAACCGAATTCTACAATGAAGATTCGGTTCTATTATGGTAAATACTTTGAACTTTTATAACAAAATAAAAGATACGTTAGGTCTACTTGAGATTGAAGTTAATAGGGATTGTTGCAATGGTTTTAACTTTTTTTCCACCTTGCTTTGCTGGTTTCCATTTTGGCATAATGCTTACAACTCTCAAAGCTTCTTTTGTAAGAATTTCATCAGGACTTCGCATTATAGCGATGTCATAGATTTCACCTCTGGCACCAATTCTAAATTGTACGTAAACAATTCCTGTAATTCCTAATTCAATAGCTGATTGAGGGTAATGAAGGTTGTCTCTAAGCCACTTGTACATGGCTAATTCACCTCCTTTAAACTCAGCAGCTTCTTCAGGAATTGGAACAAAAGGTGTTTCTTCAATATCTTCAACTTCTTCAGTCATATTGATCTCAAAATCGGTCAAACCTTCATCTTCAATGAATTCAGTTTCGATCTCAAATTCGTTGTCGTCCATTGTATTGTCTACAATTTCAAAGATTTCAATATGCATTTTTTTGGGTAATTCGGGTTTCTTGATCTCTTCCGGTTTTGTTGTTTGAATCAACTCTTCATCGATCGGAATATCCACCACTACTCCCAGATTCTCCACAGCGGGGGTATTGGAGTTCCAGTTAAAAGCAACTAGAAGTAGTGATAGCGCGGCAACTAGACCAACCTCAATATTGAGGATACGTCTTTTTTCGATTGATTTTGATTTTTTTCTGTTCATTTTACCCTTTTTACATTTATAACTGTTTCTAAAATAGCGCGCTTAGTTATAAAACGTAACAAAGGTCTTATTTATTATAAGGTGTCGTTTATCCATTGGCTAAAATTAACACCGTTGAAATTTCCTGAGGTCATGATTAGAATTATGTAATCGTCTGAATAATAATCTTTTATCTTATTTAGGACGAGTTCGGAATCATTTACTACAGTTAGATTTCTATGGTTAAAAGATTTTGAAACGAAGTCTAAAGACAATGGTGGCATGTTTTTATGCTCTAGTGTTTTAGGATTAAAATATACTATTGCTTCGTGAGCATTTTCTAGTGTTTTTTCATAATGTGGAATAAATGCCTTATTGAGACTGCTGAATGTGTGCAATTCAAGGCACGCAAGTATCCTTTTATCAGGATGTTTCTCTTTTAATGCATTTACGGTAGCTTGTACTTTTGAGGGAGCGTGAGCAAAATCAAAATAAACAGGATTAGGTGTTTTTCTAATTATTTGAAGTCTTCTGGCTGCACCTTTAAAAGTTTGCATAGCCTTAATGAATATTTCATCATTTATTCCAAGTTCCTTAGCTACCAAATATGCAGCTTCCATATTTTGTAAATTGTGTGCTCCAAATACACTTGGATTAAAGGGGGCTGTTTTGGGATTAATTTGTAATTGTTGATCAAAGTTTAACTTAAAACCTTCATATGATTTGTTTGAAAATTCAAACTTTTTTGAATTAAGTAAATTAGAAATATATTGGTCGTTTCTATACCAAAATACTTTTCCTTCTGATGGTATTGTTTTTAAGAATGAATTGAATGTTTCCAGATACGATTCGAATGTTGGAAATACATTGATATGATCCCAGGCTATTCCAGTAATAATTGAGATATGAGGTTTGTACCATAAAAATTTGCTTCGCATGTCTATAGGAGACGATAAATATTCATCTGCTTCAAAAACAGCTATTTTATTGCTTTCTTCAAGATTTACCATGGTGTCAAATCCCTCAAGATTGGCACCTACCATGTAATCAAATTGAATATTTGCTGTTTTTAGAATATGCATTATCATTGATGTAGTAGTGGTTTTTCCGTGACTACCGGCAACAGCAATTCTTTTTTTATTTTTTGTTTGCTCATATAAGTATTCCGGATAGGAAAATACAGGTAATTGAAGCTCTTTAGCTTTTAATAATTCAGGATTATCTTCTTTAGCATGCATACCTAATATAATTGCATCAATTGATTTGTCAATTTTTTCAGGATGCCAGCCAAAGGAATCAGGTAATAAATTATATTTTTCTAAGCGACTTTTTGAAGGGTTGAATATTTCATCGTCGCTTCCTGTTATTTTATGACCTTTTTTATATAATGCGATAGCAAGGTTATGCATTGCGGCACCTCCGATGGCTATAAAATGTATGCGTTCTTTTTTCATGGAATATTTTTTTCTAAAGATAAAGGTTTTGTAATTGATTCTGAAATTCCTTAAATTCGTATAGAGCCTCTATACATAACTGTGTGGATAATTGTGGTCTAATTTACTAACAGATTAAAATTATTAATATGAAAAATATTGCAATTGTATTATCCGGAAGTGGTGTTTATGATGGAGCAGAAATTCATGAAGCTACCATGACAATGTTAGCCATTTTTCAGGCTGGAGCAAAATATCAGTGCTTTGCGCCTGATGTGGATCAAATGCACGTAATAAATCACTTTACAGGGAAAGAAATGAATGAAAGTCGCAATGTTTTGGTTGAATCGGCCAGAATTGCCCGCGGTGATATTAAATCATTGGATGAGTTGGATATGAAAACATTTGATGCACTTATCTTTCCAGGTGGGTTTGGTGCTGCAAAAAACCTCTGTTCATTTGCTAAGGATGGGCCTGATTGTGAGGTTGATAATGAGGTGGAACGAGTAGTTAAAGAGGCGCACAGCGCTAAAAAACCTATTGGAGCATTGTGTATTTCGCCTGTAATAATTACAAGAGTTTTAGGTGATGTTAAAGTAACTATTGGTACAGATCCTGAAACAATTAAAGCCATTGATAAAATGGGAGGCAAACACGAAACCACAACTCACGGAGAGGTAATTATTGATATGGAAAATTTGGTTTTCACTACCCCATGCTATATGTTAGATGCGAATATTGGTCATATTTATGATGGAGCACAAGCTGTTGTTAAAGAGATTATGAAACATGCATAAATTGATTTAAAGAGGCATAAAATAATATTTTCCAGAGGTTGGCATGCAGTTTGTTTCATTTAACGGGACAATTGTAAATTTAAAATAGTAAAAGTGAGACATTCTATTGTATTGCTAATCGTTACTCTCTATACGCAATTTTTATTTGGTCAGGCGACTTTTGATGTTGTTTCAGTTGGAGATAAGGCACCAGATTTTACTGTAAAAACTATTGAAGATAAAACGCTTTGCCTTGAGGAATTAAAAGGTAAATATGTATTAATAAATTTCTTTGCTACCTGGTGTAAACCGTGTATGGAAGAAATGCCTCTAATAGAAAAGCATATCCAGCAAAGATTTGATAATAATGACTTAGTAGTTATTGCCATTGGCAGAGAACATAACATTAATGAGTTGGAGCTTTTTAATCAAAGAAAGAAATTTTCTTTTCACATAGCAGCAGACCCAAAGCGCAATATTTATAGTATGTATGCGCAAAAATTCATTCCTCGTTTATATTTAGTAGATAAAACTGGTAAACTTATTTATGCACATTCTGGTTATAAAAAGAGTGAGTTTGATAAGTTAATTAATCTGCTTGAAACAAAAGTTGCCAAATAATCCAATTGTATTTTTTGATGGTGAATGTGGTTTATGCTCCAGGAGTGTCCAGTTCATAATCAAACATGACCCCACTAATTTATTTTATTTCTGTCCCCTTCAAGCTTCGATTGCAAGGGAAATTATTCCAGAGGGTTTTCTGAAAGCTGAGACTGTCATTTTATATGAGAACCAGCAAGTTTATACAAAATCATCAGCAGCATTTAGGATTTTGAAAAAACTCAAAACAAATTGGCGTATATTGCTTGTATTTAGTGTTTTGCCAAATGTTATCACGGATTTAGTTTACACCATTGTAGCCAAATATAGAAAAAGGCTTTTTAAAACTCCTCCAACTTGTCAATTGCCAAGTCCAGAATTATTGAAACGTTTATTATAAGGTGTAGTCTTAAAAGTTAGTATAAGTATTCTCAGGTTTTATTTGCCTTTTTGTAGTTCGCTAAAGATAACTTTTTTCATTGCGTCAAATTCTTCGCGTTTGAAGAGTCTTGTGAGAAAAATTATTTTGCCTTCTCGATTAATAATTATATTTCTGGTTACTCCTGCTTTTTTTTCTGCAAATTTGGCAAAAATATCTGCTCCAGGATCAAGTGCAATTGGATAAGTTATTCCTGTAGCGTCAACAAGTTCCTTAGCTTTTTCAACAGGTTCGTCTCTATCAATCCCTATTACTTTTAGTCCATTATCTTTTTGTGTTTTCCATATTTCACTTTCAATAAAAGGCATTTCTTTTCGACAAACACTGCACCAGCTGGCAGTAAATTGGAGCATAACTACATTTCCTCGTAAATCTGATAGTTTATATGATTTTCCACTTACCTCATTAATGGTAAAGTCTGGTGCTTCATCTCCAATCTTTACCAAATATTGATGTTCGTAAACTTGCTGTGATATTGAAAAACTGCAAATAAAAATAAAAGTTATTGTTAGAAGGCTTGTTGTAAATCGCATAGTTTATTCTATTATAGATGCAAATAATTCCAAATATAAATATAATTGTCGATGAAAAATACGGTTTAAAATACAAAAAAGCTACTTTAATCAAAGTATGACAAAGAATTATTAGGATAAACTGATAAATGTCATTAAATTTCGCTGACTAAATTGAAATGTCGTTTTACGAGAATTTATCGAAACATATAAAAATGTTATTTGTTGATATACACGGACCGTAAAAGTTAAATAGTAATGAGTTTTTAATTATTAACTAAAGAGTAAATATTCATTGAGTTGAATTTTATACTTAATTATGTATGAATTTTAAGTGATTCTTTGTTTTAAAAAGGAATTTTTTATAATTTTATTCTTCTGAATACAGTATATGAGAAATTAAACGAAAATTAAAATTAATTACACAAACCAAAATTAATTTATTATGAGAAACAAACTTACTTTGTTAATTGGACTGTTAGTATTTGCATTTGCCGCAAATGCACAAAAACTAAACACTCCATTGAGCACTCCAGATAGTAAAATCTGGCAGCCTGCAGAAAAAATCGTTAAATTAGACAGAGCTGTACCTAAAGCTGCTGTTTATACTCAAGATTTTAGCGCAGGTGCTCTACCAACAGATTGGCAAAATGTTGATAATTCAAGTTCAGGCCTAACTTGGTCATTTGACAATCCAGGCGAACGTGTATTAAACTCAACTACAGCCGATAATGGATTCGCCATTATTGATAGTGATTACTTTGGAGGAAGTAATGAAGATGCAGACCTTATTTCTCCAGTAATTGACTGTTCTAGTTTAACTGTTGTAGAATTAAATTTTCAACATTTTTTTAAAAGTGGTTATGGTGGTGCTGGTGTTGTTTCAGTTAGTGGAGACAATGGTGCTACATGGACTGAAGTTGCTGCCTACGGAGCCGCAGATACTGATAATGCTGCTGCTGAAAAGATAAATATTACAAGTATTGCCGCTGGACAGTCTGAGGTTATGGTTAAATTTAACTGGACTGGTAGTTGGTCTTTGTATTGGGCTATTGATGATTTTGCAGTTAGCCAACCAGATGCAAACGATGAATTTGCTATTTCAAATATTACTGCAGTTTCTATTCTTGAAGCAAATGCAGCTAATACACTTTCAGCAACAGTTACAAACTTTGGTGTAACTACTCAGACAAAAACTGTTTCATTCCAGGTTGACGGAGTAGAAGTTGGAACTGCAACTTCAGCGTCTTTAGCTTATGGTGAATCAGAAACTGTTACATTTGATTGGACTCCAACAGCTGCTAGCTTTGATCATCTTATTTCAGCTGAAATTCCTGCTGATGAAGATACTTCAAACGACTCTGTGGCAGTAGGTTATCCTGTTGCTGTGGCTGAGGCTGGTCAGTTAGCGCAAAGCTTCGAAGGTGATTTCTTACCTTACGGATGGTCACAAACTGCTAATGCTCGTAATTGGGGAAGATCAGGAAATCCTACGTTCCAGATTATTAACTATGCTCCATTAATGGCACAGGATCAAAATTCTCCTGAGGAAATGCTTATTACTCCTCCTATGGTATTAGATGGTTCAATCACAACTCTTTCATACTGGAGAAAAGGTGTAAACAATGCATATGGTGCAGCAAATGGTGTAGGTACAAGTACATTGCAACTTAAATACATGGAAGTAGGCGGAACTGAATGGACAAATTTAGG
>PKTE01000131.1 GCA_002869335.1 Salinivirgaceae bacterium
ATAAAAAAATTACAATAAAGAACCAATCCAAAGAGAATATAACGATTAATGGTGACTTGAATATGCTAAGTACTATATTAAGAAACCTTGTCTCCAATGCAATTAAATTCACGCACGAAAACGGGGAAATCAATATTTATGCGGAACAAAATAGTAAAGAAGTAATTGTCACCGTTGCTGATAATGGTACTGGTATTAGTCCAGAAATAAAAGAAAAACTTTTCGACATTACCGAGAAAATCACTACAGAAGGTACAAGCAAGGAAAGTGGTACTGGATTAGGATTAGTATTATGTGCAGATTTGATCGAAAAACACGGAGGTAAAATCTGGGTTGAAAGTGAAGTAGGTAAAGGGAGTAAATTCTCTTTTACAATACCAAAAGTTAACTGAAATTGCCTTTAAAACCTCAAACAAAGAAAACAAACCTTAATTAAAATTAATCATATTAAAAATCTCGACATGAATGATTCTCAACTCATTAGACAAATTCACGTCGAGACAAGGAAACCAAATAATTAAACCACCTTAAAACTATTATACTACTTATTTTCTAGTAATGCATTTAACCGCTCTTTGGAATTCAAAGCCGCAGGATTAAGCCTAACTGCCTCCGTATAACTTTTAATTGCTTCATCGGTTTTTCCTGCCACCGCCAATGCTTCACCGTAACTATCGAAGCAATTCCATGAATTAGGATATAATTCAGTATTCAGCTTAAAAATGGCTAGTGCACTTTCTATTTTCTTTTGCTGCAACAATCTATATCCCATGATATTAAAACGGCTTTCAGAAACGCTTCTATCGGAACTGTTCTTTTCAAAAATGGATTTGTATTGATCAATTGCAGCCATGTAATTATCTGTCAAAACCAATTCTGATGGTATTAAATCAGTTTGCTTCATACGGTTTCCGCTAAATTCATTAGAAGGCATCCTGCCAAGTTCATCTGCAATCATATAAGAAACACCATCTATTTCATCATCAGCATTACGTTTAAATGCAATATAACCAGCTCTGCTTTTTATTTTAAAAGTATCTTGTGCCACACAAAACATTTTCTCATCTAGTGCATTATAAATCAATTCATCGCCTTTCATTGAAATGGACAACGAATTGTCTGATCCTGTTCTATATTTACCCGTATATTTCTCAAGAGACTTAGGTGACAATGAGATTACATCAATGGGATCTTCCGCAATTCCCTCCCAGTCATACACATAACCTACTGATTTAGTTATTTCTCTAATTAGCTCGGGAGATTCATGTGAATTTGTAAACACAATCACAGCATTTCCACTTGTCGAATGGGCCAAAAAACCGGCAAAAAAGCCTCGTGAATCTCCCATATGTCCATAATAATCTTCACCAGCAACTTTTCGCATAAACAATCCAAGTCCATACGCATCAGTTATTTGCGGCGATGTCATTTCTTTTGCTAATTCCTGAGAAATAATTTTATTGGACTTGTTTAAAACAGAAAGTTGAATTTCAACTAAATATTTGGCAAAATCATCCACAGTGGTCCACAACCCCCCTGCGGCTTCATTAGGAGTATAATATCGTTTCTCTTGCAATGGACTGTGAATATTATGCCCAGCGCTCGCATATTGCTCAAAATCAGCATCTAATGGTTGCTTAAAACTACTTTTTATCATGCCTAATTTAGTAAACACATTCTCAGAAACGACTTCATAAAAATGCTTTTGTGTGCAATCTTCAATTATTTGCTGTAAGACTCCAAAAGCAGGATTTGAATATTGAAATTGAGTTCCCGGTACAAGATCAAAAAACCGCTTTTGCTTATCAGAAGCCAGTGCTTTCAAACGATTGGTTATGGTTGGAATAGAACCTTTTGAATAATTCACTCCAAAAGCATGCCTTATTCCTGAAGTGTGACTCATTAATAACCTGGTAGTGATAATCTTATCCTTCGTTAGTTCATTAAAAGGTAACTCGAAGCTTTTCAATAGTGTTGTCACATCAGTATCTAATGTAAAAAAGCCTTTTTCAACAAGAGATAAGGCAGTAAGAGATGCAACACCTTTGCTGCATGAACCAACATTAAAAAGGGTATTTTCAGTTACAGGTTGATTTGTTTTTTCATCAGCCACACCGTAGTGTTTTACCCAATGTACTTTAAAATCTTTGATCACAGCAATACTGACCCCCGGCACATGGTAAAAGGCCATTCTTTCTTTCAAATTATAAGGTTTCTCCCCTCGGAAGTAATTAGTTGGAAGTAAGTTGTTCTCAACCATTGCAATCTCTTTTACTTCCTGAGCATCAATTACTACGCTAAATAGCAGAAAGCATCCGATCACAATGGATTTTACGAAATGTTTGAATGAATTTTTCATGGTATTAGGTTTTGGGTTAATAATATGGGTTTTAATTATAGATTAAAATTAAACCATAAACCATTTACATTAAAATACTTTCAACCAACTCCTGTTTTCTGTCAACGAAATTGTTGAATGAAATAAAAATTAATTCACAAACAATAAAATGATAAAACAAAGAAACTATACAAACATTCCCCTACTCCATTCATTAACATGTATTCTAATTGAAACTAACTACTCAAAAAAAACAGCTATTAGACAATAAGATTTAGATGAAAGATTTACCTAGTCAACTATTTTGAGAACACTCCATATTTGTCTTCCCAGATCTTTTCAATCTTCTCAAGAGAGCGTCCTTTAGTTTCAGGTATGTAACGTTTCGTAAACCAAATGATAACTATAATAAAGGCAATAAATAAGAAATATGGCAGTGATCCATTCCAAAATTCGTTATTATTCACCTTACTCTCCACAACCATTGGAAAAGATTGAGATACAAAATAATTTGCAGCCCATTGCACTGCTACTGCCACCGACATGGCAATACTGCGAATTGAGTTAGGAAACATTTCCGATAATATAACCCAGACCACAGGCCCCATAGACATTGCAAATGAACCCACAAAAGTCAAAATCCCAATTAACGATATAATTCCAACCTGGTTTGTCATGAGTGAAATTCCCAACATCAAAAAACCTGCTAGCATACCCAGTGAACCTGCAACAACAAGAGGTTTTCGTCCCCAAATATCCACTGTGAACATAGCCAGAAATGTAAACGCCATATTTACACCAGCTAATAATATTTGCTGTGCCAATACATCCTCCTGACCAAATCCAAGGGCCTTTTCAAAAATATCGGCCCCATAATAAAGAACTGCATTAATACCTGTAAACTGTTGCAGTCCCGAAATAATACTTCCAATTAATATAATTGGTAAAACACTTTTCTTGAAAATAGTTTTTAATGGTATTCCATGATCCTCTTTAATCGACTCCTCAATTTCCTCAATCTCATTTGCTATTGTCTCACTGTGATGAATTTTATATAAAACTTTCTTTGCTTCGCTAACTCTACCTTTAAGCATAAGCCAGCGTGGGCTTTTAGGCACTATAAAAAGTAGTAGGAAAAATAATAGACATGGAATTAGTTCTGACCAAAACATCCAGCGCCATCCCTCATTTACATTATATGATTCACTGTTGCCACTCCCAATAAAATAGGTAGCCAAAAACACCACAAAAAATCCTATTACAATGGCCATTTGATAAAGCGTCACCATTTTACCGCGTTTAGCGGCCGGCGATATCTCAGCAATGTAAGTTGGCGCATTCATCGATGCAATGCCAATCCCTAAGCCACCGATCAATCGGAAAACGACCAAAAGAGAAACAGATTCAGGCAAAAACGAGGGCAATCCTGAACCCCAGGCTGAGAGTGTAAAAAGCAAAGCCGCAATAATGAGTGAGTACTTACGACCAAAATACCGACTTAAGGGTCCGGCAATAATTGCACCCGAGAAGCAACCTAAAAGAGCACTTCCCACAACACAACCTTTCATACTTGCTGAAAGCTCAAAATATTTACTAAAATAAAACTGTGTTCCATTTATAACACCAGTATCATATCCAAATAATAAACCACCAAGAGCTACAATACTGCTAATGAGTATTGGATACATATTTGTTTTATTGAGCGTCATTGCATTAATTTTAGTTAACGATAGAATTAATCTACTTTAAAGGTATAATAAAAATAGAAACCTGATTTAATATAAGGTATTCGATATATCTATAGAATTTTCTTATCTTGAAATTAAATACAATCCAAATCTGCAAAATTTTGAAAAAATGACAACTATGAAACAGTTAATTGCTATTATAGTAGTGCTTACTACACTTTATTTATCAAGCGGTCTTTCTCAAACCGTAAATAAAATCCCGATCGAAGATATTAATGTGAGTTATATTAAAATTACAGGAACTGCAAATTTTATTGGCAACAAGTTAACTATTGAGGTTGATTACGGACAAAAAAATGTTAATAAGGCAGTAAATGATAAAAGATTAAAGGACGAAAATGGAAATCCAATGGAGTTTAATTCGATGATAGATGTATTAAATTTCTTTGCAAGCTATAATTATGAATATGAAGATGGATTTGAAAGTCTATATAATAATAGTCCTTATTCCTATTTTCTTTTGAAAAAGAGAACAGAGTAACACACACTTAATAGGCTGACAATGAGTAGATTAGAGTCATAGGCTTTAAAAGTAGAGTTTCATCATAAATAATTAAACAAAAAAACCGATGCTCACACATCGGTTTTTATATTTCATTTAATTATTGTCTTATTCTGCGGCATCAGCGGGTGCTGCTGAACGGCCACGCATTTCGCGGTCCATCATAAACATTCCGTTTCCGTTATCTTTTACCATTCTTAATTGGTCTAAGATTTCGTTTACAGTTGCTTCTTCTTCTACTTGCTCATCAACAAACCAGTTGAGGAAACTGCGTGATGCATGATCTTTCTCTTCAATAGCAATATCCATCAAATTGTTGATCAAAGCAGTTACTTTTTGCTCATGCGCTAATGTTTCTTCGAATACAGTCAACGTATCTTTCCATTCTGTTTCAACTGCGCCGATCGGTTTTAATAGTACACGTCCATTCCGCTCATTGATATAATCAACAAATTTCATAGCATGCATATTTTCCTCATCAGCCTGAATACGCATCCAGTTTGCAAAACCAGGAAGACCTTGATCTTCAAAATACATACTCATTGAAAGGTATAAATACGATGACCACATTTCAGCGTTAATTTGCTCGTTGAGTGCGTCTTGCATTTTTTTTGTTAACATATTCTCTTTCTTTTAGGTTATTTGATTAGGCTAATTTTGCTTGTAAACGGTTGTCAATTTCTGCAAGGAAATCTTCAGTATTTAAATAATGGTCAGTTGTCATTTTATCTTCGTGAATCAACAGGGCTAAATCCTTTGTCATTTTTCCATCTTCAACTGCTTCAATACATACTGATTCCAATGCATGTGCAAAGTCAATCAATGGTTGATTATCATCTAATTTACCACGATGCTCTAAACCACGTGTCCACGCAAAAATAGATGCAATTGGATTGGTAGATGTTGGTTTACCTTGTTGGTGTTGTCTGTAGTGACGAGTTACTGTTCCGTGTGCTGCTTCTGCTTCCATTATTTTTCCGTCAGGGGTCAATAAAGTAGAAGTCATAAGACCTAAAGAACCAAATCCTTGTGCAATAGTATCTGACTGCACATCACCATCGTAGTTTTTACAAGCCCATATAAATCCACCTTCCCACTTAAGGGCAGCAGCAACCATATCGTCAATCAAACGGTGCTCATAAGTAATTCCAGCAGCTTCGAATTTTTCTTTAAACTCATTATCAAATACTTCCTGGAAAATATCTTTGAAACGGCCATCATATTTTTTTAAGATGGTATTTTTTGTTGACATGTATAGTGGCCAACCTTTCTCTAATGCTTTGTTCATACTTGAACGTGCAAATCCATAGATTGACTCATCTGTGTTGTACATACTCATTGCCACACCATCACCCTGGAAATCATATACCTCATGCGAAATTGGCTCGCCTCCATCTTCAGGTGTAAAAGTAATGGTTAATTTACCTTTTCCTTTAGTTAAAAAGTCTGTAGCTTTATATTGGTCAGCATGTGCGTGACGACCAACTACAATTGATTTTGTCCAACCTGGCACAAGTCTAGGTACATTTTTAATCAAGATAGGTTCTCTAAAAATAGTTCCTCCAACAATGTTACGAATTGTTCCGTTTGGAGAACGGTACATCTCTTTCAATCCAAATTCTTCCACACGTGCTTCATCAGGTGTAATGGTGGCACACTTGATTCCCACATGGTATTTTTTAATGGCTTCAGCAGCATCTACTGTCACCTGATCATTAGTTGCATCGCGATGCTCCATACCAAGGTCATAGTATTTCACATCAAGATCTAGATAAGGAAATATTAATCGTTCTTTGATGAATGACCAGATTATTCGCGTCATTTCGTCGCCATCCATCTCAACAACGGGATTTTTCACTTTGATTTTTTCCATAACGTTTTAACTATTTAGTTTGAAAATATAATTAATTCAATTCCACAATATTATCTAACCATTTTAAACTATTTTGGTTTTAAAAAAAAGCACTATTTCTTTAAATCAAGGTTAAATTTATCTTTCAATAATTGTAATGCCGGATTCTCTTCCACCATCTTCTGATATTTCTCCACATCCTTCAGCGGCCGCTTATCATCCAACTCACTTTTTACCAACTCATAGGTAAATACCAAATCTTTTATTCCAAGCTCCATTGAAAGTATATCATAAATACTCTTCTTATGCTTGTCGTACAAATCCTTATGAGATTCGGCTGTAATATGAATTTTAATTGTGTTATCGTCTATTAGCTTTGGATCTGCAGCCTGAACAGCCTGGTTTATGCGTGGACCCAACTCCTCAACATTAGATTTAATTGTTTCCCACACGGTTTCTAGTGTCCAAGAAACTTCTTTTGTTTGTTCAACACTCTCCACAACACTAGCTTCTGCTTTAAGCGTTTCTTGCTCCTGTTCCGGCTGCGGAGTTGGCTCTGTAACTTTAGCTTCAGGCTGCACTTTATTTGATTGTGCATTAGACAATTCCTGCTTCAGCGATACTGTTTTGGGAGCCTTATAGATTTTTTTACGTGGAGATTTAGCAGCAGCCTTACCAGATTCTAATTGGTCTGCTTCTGCACTACTTTTTTTTTTTCAATGGTAAGCACACCAAGCTCATAAAGCATAAGCTCAACAGTCAAGCGCTGATCTTTAGAAGCACGGTAACGACTTTCAGCTTCAGCCATTAGCTTAAGCCCGTTAAATAGAAAGTTTACAGGTGACTTTTCAGCCTGTTCCATATATTTCTTCTTAACATCGCCACTCACATCCAATAACTTCAAAGAGTTTGGATTTTTACTCACTAGCAAATTGCGCATATGTTTTGCTAAACCAGTAATAAAGTGTTGCCCATCAAATCCTTTAGAAAGGATTTCGTCATAAATTAAAAACAACTCACTAATCTCATTTGCCAAACCATGATCTACAATTTTAAAAAAGTAGTCATAATCCAACACATTCAAATTCTGAATGGTTTGTTGGTAGGTAATTTGACCGCCTGAGAAACTAGCAATTTGATCAAATATAGAGAGTGCATCACGCATACCACCATCAGCTTTTTGTGCTATGATATGCAATGCTTCATCTTCAGCTGTAATATTTTCCTTTTCGGCTACAAATTTAAGATGATCAACCGCCTCTTCTACTGTAATACGGTTAAAATCAAAAACCTGGCAACGAGAGATAATCGTAGGAAGTATTTTATGTTTTTCTGTTGTAGCCAACACAAAAATGGCATGTGATGGTGGCTCTTCAAGTGTTTTCAAAAAAGCATTAAATGCAGAAGAAGACAACATGTGAACCTCATCGATGATATACACACTATATTTTCCAATTTGAGGAGCAATACGCACCTGATCAATCAGGTTATGAATATCTTCTACTTTGTTTTTAGAGGCAGCATCTAATTCATGAATATTGTATGAACGATTTTCATTGAAAGCTTTACATGATTCGCATTCACCACAAGCTTCACGATCTTCATTTGGTGATAAGCAATTGATAGTTTTTGCAAAAATACGTGCAATACTGGTTTTACCCACACCGCGCGGACCACAAAACAAGTATGCATGCGCCAAACGATTGTTTTGCACTGCATTTTTAAGTGTTTTAGTTACAGAAGTTTGTCCAACTACTGTAGCAAAGGAATGTGGTCGGTATTTTCGTGCTGAAACTATGTAATTATCCATACTCATCTTGTTGAATGCAAATATAGAAAAATTATGTGCGATAAAGGATTTTTAATGATGAGAAACACCCGTTTACACATCTTTTTTCTCCTCTATATCGTTAATACTTTCTTGCTCAGTTTTTTCGTTTTTTTTCTCCACTTCAGAAATCTTAAAACGATCAAGAATACTATTATCGTTCACCTCTTTAGACAAACTTTCAATCATATTAAAAGGCACCTCAAACAGATCCAGAATAATAAGACCGTCAAGGGCATTGTTGAACTTTGGATCGATATTGAAACCAATTAATTTAGCATTCTGCTTTAGATATTTTTTCAAAAGTACAGGCATCCGATAGTTTTCTGGTTCAATATCACTTATAAATCTATCCAGGATATTAATATCATTTCTCGCTTTTTCAAGCACGATATCAGTATCATATTTTGAATGTACTTTAAACTTCTTGCGTGGGGTAATCAAACGCCCCATCTCATTATCGTAGTGATTCTGCTTCAAAAACTTAATAATCAAATCCTTAGAGAACTTTGAAAACTCATTACTAATACTCACAGGACCTATCAAAAATCTGTATTCAGGATGTTTCAATAGAAAATATAAAATACCTTTCCACAGGAGGAACAACGACATTGGTTTTCGTTGATATTTTTCCACAATAAAACTTCGACCTAATTCAATACTTTCTTCTAAAACAGGTATAAAATCTTTGTGTATTCTAAACAGGCTACGAATATAGAAACCTTTCACCCCAAACTTAGAAATAATTTCCTTTCCCTTCCCAACTCTATAAGCTCCTACAATCTGATTATCTTCGTTATCCCAAATGAAAAGCTGGTGGTAATATAAGTCAAACTCATCAATATCAATACTTTGATTTGTTCCCTCGCCAACTGCCCTGAAAGTTATTTCACGGACACGGCCAATTTCTCTGTGAATATTTGGCATTTCAACAGTTGGAGCCACATAAACAGTATATTTCTCGCTTGTAAAAAGCTCATATTCTTTTTTAAAGTTCTCAATCTCGTTCTTCATCACATCTACTGGCACAGGATCAATAACCGGATCTGGCTCTTTTGTATGACGAAATCCTGTTTTGAAAAAGAATTTCTTGATCTCAATTTGAGACTCAAGGGCATGTGTTTTCGCACGCAAATAACGTCCATATTTATCAAGATCCTCAATAGTTTCAGTCTCCTTGGGTAAAATAGGACTTCCAATACGTACACGAATCTCTTTCTTTTTGCCGAAAAACTCACCGGCTGAGCCTAATATTGGGTGAATAGAACTTGCCAAATTATACAAGTTGCTATTTTTACCCTGAATATATATTGGCACAATAGGTACCTCCAGACTTCGAAGTAATTTTATATATGCTGTTTTCCAACGCTTGTCAGAAACCATTTTTGTATCCGGATCATATGATGCAACCTCACCTGCAGGGAAAAACCCAAGCGGATGACCTTTACCAGCATGTCCCACAACCTGGCGCATACCAGAAAGACTTGGTTTCACCTCAGATCTTCTTCTGCTTGAGTCGAAGCGAATGAAATAATCCACTAATGGATATATTTTCCAAAGAATAGGTGTTGCCAGTATTTTAAAATCAGGACGTCTTTTCAACAGCATATGTAATAACAAAATTCCATCGATGCCTCCAAACGGATGATTTGAAATGGTTACAAAAGCACCTTCTTTAGGAATTTGCTCTAAGTCTTCATCTGAAACTAAAATTTGTAATCCAATATCATTGATAATTTTCTCAACGTATTCAGGATTACCCTCATTCAATACAGTATTGGTTCCGAGACCAGATGTATTGAGAAGAAAGTCAAGCAAATTCTTAGTAAAATGAATAGACCTGTTAAGTATCGACATATTGATTTTTTCTAACTTTTACGATAGACAATGATACTAAAATAACTGCTTACAACGAATCAAATTCAATAATTTTATTTTCACGCTCATTCAGTTTACCATCTTCAATTTTCATAGTTGGAGCACTGAACTTTTTTAGCATTTCATAGTCGTGTGTAGCCATTATAACGGCGCGACCCGAGTTTTTGATATCAAACAGAAGTTCCATTATACCTACCGAAGTATACGGATCAAGGTTACCCGTTGGCTCATCAGCCAATATTATTTCAGGGTCGTTCAATAATGCGCGTGCAATAGATAAGCGTTGCTGCTCTCCGCCAGAGAGTTCGTGTGGCATTTTATATCCTTTATACCCTAGTCCAACCTTTTCCATTACATCTTGTATACGCTGCTCCATCTCCTTTTTCTTTTTCCAACCAGTTGCTTTCAACACAAACATCAAGTTTTCAGTAGTTGAACGATCAGTAAGCAATTGAAAATCCTGAAAAACGATACCAATCTTACGGCGTAGATATGGGATTTGCTTTTTCTTTAAATTTGCCAAATCAAACTCCCCCACTTTGCCCTCTCCTTTTTGCAAAGGAATTTCGGCATAAATTGTTTTAAGTAAACTTGATTTCCCAGTTCCCGTTTTTCCAATTAAATACACAAACTCCCCTTTATTAACAGTGAAATTAACATCACTCATTACCAGGTGATCTTTGTGGTATATATCAGCGTTTTTTAGTTCAATTATTTTATCTAATGCCATTGTCTCAATTTTGTGTAAATATAGTGTTTTGTAACGATTTTGTCAAAGACAGAAGACAGAATTCAGAGGATAAGTGGCAGAGTGCTCAGTAGCAAAATCTATAGGATAAATAGTAAAACTAGAAATCACAAAAAGATTCCCTACATTTGGATTAAATGAAAATCATGAAAACAATTGAAAAACTTATTGACAATTTCAATGCTAGCTGGACAACAGGCGATTATGTAACTTTTGAAAAATGTTTACATGATGATGTGATATTTATGTCGCCAGATTTTAAACAATCTATTATTGGAAAAAAAGCCTGTACTGAGAGCATCCAACAATACAACAAAATAGCAGAAACAAAACACTTTGAAGTAACAAATTCTCAAATATTTCAATGGGGAAGTACCGCAAATGTAATAATGGATTATTATATCGAATATCGCTTAAATGATACTGACCATAAAGAAAATGGTAAAGAGAGCTGGACCATAAAACTTGACAGCCTTCAATGGAAAGTTCTTTGGCGTGCTCTCTTAGAAAACAATAAGATTACATAGTTCCTAATTTCCATCCTCTGCTTTTAATCGACCACCTCTAACAGTTGCACCTAGGGTAATACCAGCACTTACGACAACCAGGTTTTTAATTATATACTGACCTTCTAACGTTAATGCATAAGGAAATTTCGTAAATACTAGGTCAGGAAACAGAAATATGGGTGCAAAAGTACCGATCATCTGTAGATAAAGAAGCAATAAAGTTTCTCTCAAGAAAATATTAAACAATAATCCTATACCTATAGCAACCTCCCAAATAGCTAACCCAAATATTATTACTTTTTGGGGAAGTAATCCGAAAGTCATTAAATTAATTGTTTCAATGGCCAAGTCTTGTGCCGGGCTGAGTCCTTCAAAAAACTTAAGTGCACCAAACCATGTGAAAATTACACCAATACTTATTCGGAGTAGTTTAATACCCTGTTCAGCCATCCAATAGGTTATTCTTTTATCAATTCTATCAAATGTTTTTCCTCTTATGTTCATATAATTAAATATTAGTGGTTATAAATACTTGAAATCACTAATAAAAACAGCCATTACAGAACAATTGTTTTGATAATAAATTGAAATAAAATATTAAACTACCTACCTTTATATTGTATGATTTTTCTAATCATACCTGGAAAAATAAAAAGATGGAAAGGCCAAGAAAGATACCAATAAAAGCGTCCCCAAATACCACGAGGCCTGTATGTTGCCGTTTGCATTAATTCAACACCATCCTTATTCCGAGATATTTTAAACTCAAGCCATGCTTCGCCAGGCAATTTCATTTCAGCATATAAAAGCAATCGTGTACGATCTTCAGCAGCATAAATAACTCGCCAAAAATCCAGTGCATCTCCAGTGTTGATTTTATCAGGATTGGTGCGCCCCCGTCTCAAACCGACTCCACCAACTAATTTATCTAAAAAACCACGAAAGCCCCATAGCCAGGTTCCATAGTACCAACCATGTTCGCCCCCAATACGCCAAATATTATCCTTGATACGTTCCAGATCATCCTCAATATTCCTTTTCTTAACAACTTTGAAACACCCGTATTCAGGAACGGAAACATATTCGTCAAGATGTGCATTTGAAAATTGCCCCGCAACAGCATCTTTCCAACTACTCAAAACCATATTCTGTTCAATTCTCTCAAAGGCCAAACTTATAGCTTCTTCATAAGGGATTATATCAATTGGAACTAGCTTTCTAATATCATTATTTTCACAAATCACATCAATCTTTAAACTATCAACCAAATTTACTGCTAGCTTATATGAAGTAGCTGTTACAAAATAAAGCCAATATGAAGACAACCGCGGCGTCATTACCGGAACAGATATAATTAAACGTTTTAGTCTTCTAACCTTTGCAAATTTCATAAGCATTTGCTTATAAGTTAGCACCTCTTCACCTCCCACATCGAAAGTTCGATTATAGGATTCCTTCATCAACATTACTCCCGTTAAATACTCAACTATATTTCTCACAGCAATAGGTTGACAAATAGACTTCAACCACTTTGGGGCAACCATTACAGGAAGTTTTTCAACCAAATCTCGCATAATTTCAAAAGAAGCACTACCTGATCCTATAATAATGCCCGCTCGCAATACGGTTAAACTTGCTTTTGCCTTCCTAAGGTTTTTCTCCACGTTTTGTCTTGATGACAAATGTTCGCTTAACTTTTCCTCATTGCCTAATCCACTTAAATAAATAATCTGTTGTGCTTTAGTTCGGTTGATAAGTTGAATGAAATTTTTTGCACTACGCTCCTCTTGTTCATAAAAACTACGAATACTACCACTCATCGAATGAACTAAATAAAATGCCACATCTATTTCTTCTGGAAAGATTATTTTATCATCAGGATTTAATAAATCACCCTCAATAACATGAACCCGATCTAACTGACTACTAGTTAAATTCAGACGCTTTCTATCTCGTGTTAAAGCGTAAATCTCACATCCTTGCTGTAATAGCACAGGAACTAATCTTTTACCGATGTATCCGGTAGCTCCGGTTAATAGCACTTTCATGATATGTATAACAAAAAAGAAAACTATTTGATTTTCAATAAACAAGTTTTAAGATTAAAAAAATAGCTATTAATTTTATCGTATCTTAGAAGGAAATTATGAAAACACTGAGAACCATATTATTTTTCATAATTGGAGCTTTAATTTTATCAATTTTCTCGACCCTCCAAAAACTAATCGCTGGGTTTCCAATTAAGCTAAACGGGTATTTTATTCCCATAATATTTGGTGGAATAATTGGAGTAACACTTGGATTACTATATCAGCGCCTTAGAAATCAAAGAAATAACCTCATCGCCATCAATAAAGACCTTATAAAAGCAAAAGACAAAGCAGAAGAAAATGAAAAACTTAAATCTGCGTTTTTAGCTAATGTAAGCCATGAATTACTCACTCCTTTGAATGGGATACTCGGATTTGCCAAACTAGTTTTAAAAAATGGAGAAAACCCAAATAAAAGAGCCAGATACGTCTCATTAATTTGCAGAAGCGGAGAAAGAATGCATAGCACTGTAAAAGAGCTGGTTGAAATATCAAAAATCGAAGCCGGGCAATTAAAAACAAATAAAAATATTGTGGACATCAGAGAACAGACTAACTACTTATATAATTTATTTCACAGAGAAGCTAATGATAAAGGTTTAAAATTGATTTTCAACAATGGAAATCACTATTCAAATACTATAATTACAGATAAAGAGAAATCATGTGCTATCCTTATGAACATCATTAAAAACGCTATTAAGTACACAGATACGGGTACTATAAAATTTGACAGTTCAAGTACTGAAAATGAGATATTTTATAGAATTGAAGATACTGGTATAGGAATACCAAAGGATCGTCAAAAAGCAGTTTTTGAAAGGTTCGTACAAGCAGATATAATGGACAAAGATGCGCGGGAGGGCGTTGGTTTAGGGTTAGCTATTTCTAAAGCCTACATAGAATTATTAAATGGAACCATAAAAATGGAATCAGAAGAAGGAAAAGGCACTTGCGTCAAAATCAATATCCCCATTGAAAGAGAAAAATAATTAAAGGTGGTAAACATTTCCCTGATAAAATATCTTACGTTGATACCCTTCATAAAGATTTATAACATCGAAATGCAATTCAAACTTTACGCCGGGCATAGCACTTACAGTTTTGGGACTGCCTTTATAAACAACCTCTACCTGGTTTTGACGAGTATGATACACAAACAAATCATTAAAAAATGCATAATTCTGCGGTACATGTTCGCACACAAACTGTTCTCTCCCGTGGCTATAAACGTATAATTGACCTCCATTTTCGTAGAGTAAACCCTTTGGACTATAATCAATTAATGTTGGTTTCTGATAAGCCAATAGTTGCTTATTTCCATCTTCATACACATTAAAGTTTCCTGCATTATCAACCCAAACCATCCAGCTATATACACTTTTAAACCATTTTGGAGCAAAATACTCTACAGTTTCAACATCTGATCCGGATAAGATCTGAAGTTCACCGTAATCAACATTTTTCACCAATACACCATTGCTCCCAGCACTAAAATAAATGCGTTCATCCGTAAATTTCTTCACTTGCATATTTCCTTTTACAAACACAAATAACTGATCATCACCATCTTTCACAGCCACAGATCCACGTCCCACAGATAGTGCTTTGGTTTGCAAGGAATAATGATTTTGGGCAAAGAGGTAAACCTCATGCTGATAGTAGATTTTTAGCGCATTATCATATTCATCTTCAAAATAGATTATTTCTCCCTTTGCTCTCACCATACGCGCATCACGAGAAATCTCTTTTTTAATTCCATCTTGCCAAACATATAAATAATTAGCAACTTTCCATGTAATTAGGTTTTCAGTTGCAGTAAAATCCTCTACACTTTCACTTATTCGCGTCACTTTTTGATCATAGTAAACTTTTAGGTTACCCAAATAATCAATATAAACAGCAAAGTTCCTACCCACATGCATTTTAGTGGATTTATTATGTTCCAACTGTTTAAAATGGCCTTTATCAAATACGAAAAGTTGATTTTGGCTATCCTCAATTAATGAGATACCATCGGCAAATATTGAAATGGGAAAAAATAAAATAATGAAAAAACCTATTAAACTCTTCATGAACTATTTGTCTTTATAAAAATCTATAAAACGCTCCACATTGCTAATATTTTTCTTGACCATATCATACAATTGTCGACCTTCAGGCTTCCTGTTCTTTTTAATGATATTTTCAGCCATTTGGTAATATTTTAAGCTTTTGCGAGCCAATTCCATTTTCGTTTTCAAATCTAACTTAGTATCATTTAAGTTCACTGAATAATGATAAGCTGCCTGATTAATTAAAATTGCAGGCATGTATGTATTCTCAGGATAATAGCGATACATACGCATTGCTGTAGCCACCTTCTGCAGAACTGAATCTAATTTTGAATAACTGTTTAACGTATCAACGTAACTATAGCATGCCTTTTTATTTTTTGCAATTTTAAATACCTCTGTACTATCCTTCAAAAATTCTTCTGGAGTAATTGGGCACGGAAGCATCTGGAATGCGGGATCTTCAGGTAAATGTTCTGTCACAAAAAAAGCGGGCTTGGCTAAAAAATATTTTTCTTGCATGGATGACACATATTTCCCCTTTTCATTTAAATGACCTGCTCCCCATGTTGGATCTAATAAATACCATTCACCACTTAAGTTCACAGCATTCCAGGCATGATCTGAATTATCTAATCTCTTCCTATCCGAATAGCCATAGCCTTTACTAAAACCAGAAACCACATAAGCTTCAATCCCCACAGCTTGGCTCATAGCTTCAAATAAGTTAGCATATCCCTGACACACTCCTTTTCCAGACTGAACCACATCCATTGGTTCTGATTTAGGAATGCGACCTGTCATAAATGAACGTACATCATATTCAATATTATGAGCAATCCATGCGAAGATCGCCCTGAGCTTTTCTTTATCTGTATTGCTTTTGGCTGTTATTTTAGCTGCTATTTCGGGAATTCCATCACTCTTTTTAAAAGTAATAGTTTTAACATAGGTATCAATGGTTTCATATTGTCCAAATGAAACTAAAGCAAAGCTTAATCCAATTATTACGGCGTAAAATCGTTTCATACTTCCTGAGTATAGGTTATTAACTGCATAAAAATAACGGAAATGTATAACCCAATGTTTTAAGTAGAGAAAAAATAACTAAAAAGAGTTCTGATTGTCTCATTTTGCATGCTATCGGATTTATGCATATTTTAATTTAACTGAATGTTTTTTGAGCGAATTGCTAATTTGTTATTCTCTATAAAGTTCTTTGTACTTTCAAGGTTAGTTTTTACAATTTCTTTTATTGGCTTTAATTCATAGTTACTTGTGTTTTTTAATAAATCATAAGCCAATTTATAATGCTTGTAGGCATGATTAGCATTTTCATAGCGTGTTTTAATATTAATGGACTTATCATTTATATCTTTCGTGTAATAATAACCAATTTTATTAAGCTGTAGCACAGGGTATACGTAGTTGCTTGCATTAAATCTTAGTTGTCTATTTACAGTTTTAATTAGTCTTTGAACAGTATCAAATTTTAAATACTCATTTAAAGTATCTCTGAAGCTAAAACATTCTTTCTTGTGTTTCGCAATTCTTAATACTTCCTTGTTTCTTTTTAAAAACTCATTAGGCATAATTGGGCAAGGTAAAAGCTGAAACATTGGATCAGCCGGCAGATGTTCTGTTACGAAAAAATAAGGATCAGCAAATAGGTACTTATCATTAACTCTTTGAATGTATTCGTTTTTATCATTTATCAAACCTGATGCCCATGTTACATCAAAATGATACCACTTATCATTTATCAATGCAATATTCCAGGAATGGTTTATTTTATCAAAGTTATTTTCAAAGCTAAATCCAGACTCTTTTATATAACCATTGACAAAAAATGTCTGAATTCCAACAGCTTCATTTAAAGCTTTAAACAAATTAGAATAACCCTGACAAACAGCCTTCTTACTTTTGACCACTTCTTTCGGAGAACTATCAGGAATTTTGCCAGTAATCAAATAATTGACATCATAAACAATATTTGTCGCAATCCACCTAAAATTAGCCCGGACCTTATCTGCCTCAGTTTTACTTTTATCAGTTATTAATTTCGCCATTTGCTCAATACTGACATCATCCTGAAATTTTAATTTTTTTACATAATCATCAATGATATCATATTGAGCATAAGCCACAAATGAAATAACAATAGCAGTTAAAGTGAAAAGAATTTTTCTCATAGTTTACTGTCCTCGAATAAATAAACGATACAAAAGATTACTTTGTTGTAACGTATATTATTATTTTGAAAACACTAGTTAAAATAAGTATCAATCACACTATCTGGAAAATCAATACTTTACTCAACTACAATCTTCTTAACAATCTGGCTTTCATCTTCAAAAATGATTCTTATAAAATATATTGACGATGCATAGCTGGAAACATCAACACGGTAATCCATATTGCGTGGAATATATGTTTGAACTTCCCTTCCATAACTGTCTGAAACAACTATTGACTTCATAGTTTTATCTGCTGAAATCAATATATTATCTCTGGCTGGATTAGGATATAAATTCACATTAGCTATTTCATTCTGATTGATGCTTTGCGCAGAAGTTATATCAATGGTATAAGTGGAAGCCGACACAGAATCTTCAGCCGTAACAGTAAGAATTACTGTTGAAGTAAAATCACCAATTCCATTTTGTAATTCATCATTTGACATTTCGTAACTGGCATAATCACTCACTTCAATGGCATATCTCAAAAGCGATAAATCTGTTGCAGCAGGTAATTCAATGGTAATATGATTGTTTACCTCATCAATGGCTGACTCTAACCATTCGTCATTGTCTAAAAACCACATAGAAAGTACCTGACTCTCATCACTTAGCAAATATATGGGCTCATAATGCACCACTCCAAGCGCGCTATTATCAGCATTATCAATTATACCCTCTCCTGCTTCAACAGCCGAAGATGTTCCCCAATAATTGTTTTGAGCATAAATCTCTTCAGTAGAATTATTATACAAGTTGTAAGTGACACCACCATTTCCATTGTCATAAATATAGTTATGCCCGATATTTAAAGTATCTGTTCCAATTTGTCCAAGATTTGGATTGGCTGCATTAGGAATTGTAATACCCCATAAGTTACCAGTGATTATATTATGAGCAACCGTTGCTGTACAACCGCTATAGAAGCTAATTCCGGAACCCCCAGCCATTGGATTATCTTCAATATTATTGTCTATCAACTGATTACCAATTATTTGCGCATCAACATCTCCCTGTATATTAATACCATAGCGATTACCTTTTATTAGATTACCAGAAATTTCTACTATGGCACTTCCTCCTGCCAGTGTAGCTACGCTTATACCTCCTGCTTCGTCATAAAATCCCTCGATTGTATTACTTGATATTACAATCCCATTTGAACCATCACTTGTACCCAAATTAATTTGCGGACGATTTCCATTTTCAGTGTTGTTTCTATACAACTCACAATACATAATGGAAGGAGATGAACTAGCTGTTGCACTTGAGGAAATAGCTGATTGATAATTATATTGGAAATTACAAAATCCAATCGCAGGATTTGAGTGTAACATATTAATTGCTCCTGAGCCATTAGCATCTGTCATTTTATAAAAATTACAGTATATAAAATGAACATCAGAATAAAGTAACTTTACCCCTCCTCCAAAACTAAAATGAGTATTCTCAAATTTAGATCCTTCACTATTATCAAATGTAATTCCTTCGTACCCTAAAGTGCTATCAACTGCTGTTATGGCAAGTTCTTCATCTGGAGTAACCCACAACACACCTTCAATTCTTAATTCAGCATCACTTGCCATAAAAATGGTATCAGCATCAATAATTTCTAATGTATCATTAGCACTAATGGTTATTAAATTGGACAACTGATAATTATTTCCATCTATTGTAAAGAATGCTCCGGCGCTATCTGCCAACATTTGGGGTGAAAATTTTGTTCCTACACCACTGGAAGTATATTGAGCGTTAATTGTTGATATTGAAATCATTAAAACGAATATTGTAAATAGTTTTTTCATAGCATTATTATTTAGTTTTTTCAAAGGTAAAAAATTAGAACTACTCTTAATTCAATTAATTAAAGTTTAATAGCAGAATGGAAAACAACAAAATGAATTTTAAAGACACATTTCCAATTTTACTTCGCCTCAAGCCGGCTTGGCTCTTCATTTTTGTCATGACACAAAAACGAAGCAAAAAAGTCTAGGCTTAAGGAAAAGTATTGTTTTCATTTTTGCAATGCATAAGTGCGACCGGGTGATTTTCGAACAAGTTCTCAGCTTCCCGGTCTTACTAATGCATCGCTTTAATTCAAACTGCACTTTTCCTTAGGCCAATCAAAACTCAACCGTAAAAGCTCTATATCTTTGAATTTATATAAGTCAAAAACTTAATGATCTTTTGTCTAAAATAAAATATACATTATATTTGCACCGCTCAATTGCCCAGGTGGTGGAATTGGTAGACACGCAAGGTTGAGGGCCTTGTGGCCGTTATAGGCCGTGAAAGTTCGAGTCTTTTCCTGGGCACAAGTATTAAGAGTTAATCAGTTGATGGTTAGCTCTTTTTTTATTTATTATTATTAAGAAAAGACGAGAAGTCTATGCCGCAATAGAATTTCTATGAAGAATGAATAAGAAATTCATTAGCGGTAAGTCTTTTCCTGGGCACATATTAAGAGGCTAATCAATTATAGATTAGTCTCTTTTATTTTATCACAAAATAAGTTTTATTATTCCTTAGCAGAACCCTCATTAATAGATATATAGAATATGCTATTATACCTCCAATAATGGTCCCTAACACATCCTTCCAGTCAAATATTCCTTTAGGCAAAATAAGCTGCAAAATCTCATACAATATGTAACCAACTATTACAAAAAGGAAAGTATGATGTGCTATTTTTCGGGGTGGATTTAACACCGCTAACATTAAAAATATTTGAACCATTATTCCACCTAAATTCCCCATTGAATCTGCTAATCCAAAATCATTTATTCCATTTGAATAGATATATGGGCGATACACAAAACGCCCGGCTTCTGTTAAAAAAAATGATATAACAGCTAATCCAGCAAACAGTATTCTAAAGGTATCAATGGTTCTCATTGATTCCTTAGTTGTGAAAAAGCGATCGGGCTTCATATTATAATTTTTAGAAAAAGTTACAAAATTTCAATAAAATAGCTTTTATCATTACAAATTTATTTCATAATAATATCCCACTCGCACACTTTCACTATTTTTACCAAATGAAAAAGGATGAACTACAATTATTTTATACCAGTCTGCAACAACAGAATGCTGAGAAGAAACATTATTACAAAAGAAAAACTAGTGCGAATGCTATATTACGTTTAGTTATTTTTGTTGCCACAGCCATTGCTTTTTATTATTCGCTCAAAACAGAAATTTGGATCGTATTCGCACTTCTATTTACTGCAACTTTAGTATTCGTTGCATTGGTTCAATATAGTGCTAAGTTGGACAAAAAACGCAGGTGGCACAAAGAATTAGAAGCAATTTATGGTGAAGAATTGGATACGATAAATGGAAATTTCAAGGCTTTTGATGGTGGTGATAAATTTAAAGCCCCAACTCACTCTTTTTCATACGATTTAGACATTTTTGGACAAGACGGTTTCTTTCAAACCATCAACCGAACTACTCGTCCTGGAGGCACTAAAAAATTAGCGACACAAATTACAACTCCATTACTCGAACAATCAGCTATTGAGCGACGTCAGCAAGCGTTTCAAGAATTAGCAGCGAATGATGAGTGGCGACAAGCCTACAAAGCCCATGGAAGAATTCACAAATTAATCGAAGATGATGACACAATTCTAAAAAATCTACATGAGCAAAACCTGAAAGTTCCAAAATGGGCATTTTCTAAGATAGTCTACATTGGAGTTCCGGTATTGACAATCACAACTATTGTATTATCGTCCATAAGCATTATTCCAGTTGGTTATCCAATATTGGCTATCTTAATTCAATGGGCAATTACAGGTATTTTATTCAAAACAACTCAACAAGCAGATGCCAGCACAGGAAAAACAAACAAAATAATGGCTGGCCAAAAGGAATTAATAAGAGCAATAAAAACTAAAAAATGGGAATCGCAATTATTGATTGAATTACAACAAAAATTACTATCAGAAAATGGAAATGCTCTGGAAGCAGTTGATCAACTAGCTCGAATTATGAACAACTTCGAGTACCGAAACAATCTAATTATTAATATGATTATCAATTCCATTCTGCTTTGGGATATTCAATGCCTATCAAGATTTTATAAATGGCACCAAAAATCATCGCACCATTTCAACTTATGGATGGAAACTTTGGATACTATGGATGCATGGGTAAGTTGCGGAGGATATGTTCAAAATAATCCGGACTTTACGACACCAAAAATCACTTTGGAATATCAATTAAACTCGACAGAACTGGGCCACCCGTTACTACCAGCAAGTAAAAGAATAACAAATGATTATAGATTAGACAAAGGCACTTCCTTCCATATCGTTACAGGAGCCAACATGGCAGGGAAAAGCACATTTCTGCGTACAGTAAGTCTCAATATGGCTATGGCTATGAGTGGATTACCTGTTTGCGCCAAAAGCTTTGAATTTATGCCGGTAAATATTTTCACAAGTATGCGTCCTACAGATTCTCTCTCTAAAGATGAAAGCTATTTTTATGCAGAACTCAGACGATTACGGGAAGCATACGACCGAATTAAGAATGGAGAGCGTTTATTTATTGTGCTGGATGAAATTCTGAAAGGTACAAACTCCGAAGACAAACGAAAAGGCTCCATGGATTTCCTCAAGCAACTTGTAAAATATAATGTATCAGGAATAATAGCCACTCACGACACACAATTGAGTGAGCTGGAGGAATTACATCCTGAAATTTTCAGAAACTATTGCTTCGAAATCGAAATTGATGGAGATAATATTCAATTCGATTACAAACTCTTACCAGGTGTTACGCGAACTATGAATGCACAGTTGTTAATGAAGCAAATGGGGTTGATTGGTTGATTATGAACATTGAACCATTAAGATTTTATTCTTGAACCATTAAGAGATTAAGAGAATTAAGGTTTACCATTAAGGTTTTATTCTTGAACCATTAAGAGATTAAGAGAATTAAGGTTTACCATTAAAAAGATTATGATTTTGACCACATAAAAAAATGCACAAATTCAAATAGCATACTTAATGACTCTTCACGTCTCAATGGTTAGAAAAAAAAGAGGATTATTATAGTCACCCGGAAGATTTATACACAGAATTCAGATACCTGTCTTAATGAACCTTAACTTCTTAATGGTTTTAAAAGGTTAACAGTCATGGTATTCGCAATCTTCTTGTTCTGAGTCATTTTCCACCTCAATGGTCACGTGATTAATATCCCAATTTTTGAAAATCTCGCGAATCGCTTTTTTAATTTCAGATTGCTGTTGATCGACAACCTTCTCTCCTACCACTGCATGCATACTGGCCACATGATATTCTCCATCCAACGACCATACATGTATATCATGAACATCTTCTAAGTTTTTAATTTCAGATAGTTGTTTCCTCACTTTTTTGTAATCGAATTCTTTTGGAGTAGCCTGAAGTATTACTTTCATTACTTCAACAAGTCCTCTTATAGCATTATAGAGCACCCATATAGAAATCGCTAAACTTAACCACGCATCAATACTATGCCAATTTGTAAAATAGATTGTAATAGCAGCAATTAACACAGCAATCCAACCCAACACATCTTCCAGTAAATGAAGCATCACCATCCGGGAATTTAAAGAAGAGTTGCCCTTTAAACGCAATACTGCCAATCCATTCATAGCAACACCAGCAACTGCTAACCAAATCATACCTTCAGCCATTACTTCCGAGGGTTCAAATAGTCGATCAACAATTTCTGTTAAAACATATACAGTACCTCCAATCAATACAACTGCGTTAATTAAGGCCCCAATTAGTGAGAAACGCTTGTAACCATAGGTATATGTTTTGTTTTTAGGTTTCTTGCTATATTTTTCAAAAAACCAGGCAGCACCTAATGACAGACTATCGCCCAAATCGTGCACTGCATCAGCCAAAATAGCTACACTATTGGTCAAAAAGCCACCAATAATCTCAACGATTGTAAATAGTATGTTGAGAAAAAAAGCAAAACGTATATTACCTGTATGGCTATGATTGTGATTGCTCATTTCAACAAATTAATTTCATGCAGAGAAAGCAAAGAAGGCGCAAAGACCGCAAATTATACTCTGTAAAATTTGCTCCTCCTTTATGAGCCTTATGATTTATAATTTACAGTTCCCTAAAATCCATTACCGTGTTTGGATAATTTCCCGGATTTTGAATTACATCCAATAAATTATTAGCCACCTCATCAGGAGAAGTCAGTTCATTATTCTCTTTCAGTGACACAAACTTTTCTTTATTACTGAAATTCTCATCTGGTACAGCCCTTATTTCTGTTTGCATTTCTGTA
>PKTE01000129.1 GCA_002869335.1 Salinivirgaceae bacterium
TCCTCTAAGGTTCATGTAATAAATGTGGTAATCTGCTAGCAACTCATTTAATTTCATTGCTACTTTTTGTGCGTTCTCTTCTTTGTGTCCTATTATTTCTAATTGTGTCATAGTTATAAATTTTTAAGTTTTGGTAAGTTCTTATTTGGTGAACTTTCCATTTAATTGTATTTGGATATCCTCCAATTGAAAATGATCAATATTCTTCTTCTTAAAGTATCCCTCAATGAGACTGGTTAATTCATTGTCGTAATAATCTTCAATTCTGTTTGATTCCTCGCAATACAAATGATAGTGTTTGTCCAGATAGGCATCATAGCGCATCGTTCCAGTGTCTGTTTTAACCTTCTTGATAATGCCTTTTTCCGTTAAAACTTCAAGTGTATTGTATACTGTTCCAACAGCCATGTGAGGATCCTCTTTCCTGATGTGTTGTATAATTTCATCAGCTGTTGGGTGAGATGTCATTTCTTTCAATGCACATAAAACCGCAACTCTTTGAGGTGTTACTCTAAGACCATTGTCACTGATCACTTTTCTGATATGTTTGATATCGTTTTGCATATTGTATAGATTAGAACAGTTCTAAAGTAGGAATTGTTCAAAATTATTTAATAAAAAGTGAATAAAGTATATTATTTTCCTTTATTTCAATTGGTTAGTGATTGTTTATTATACAATTAAACTGAAGAATTGTTGAGCATAAAACCAGAAAAGCTGACTATTAATCAGCTTTTCAATTCCTTATGGTGTGTTTTATTCTTTTAGAGCTTGCCTCAATTTAAGCCAAATAGGTTTTTCTGTTTTTCGCCACCTGATTATACCAAAAATAAATGATATAGTTATTATGAGTAGATATGATATAGAAACTATGAGCGAAGACTCAAAGGTTGTAAGGGAATCAGGTAGCCTTTTTTGTACAGATATTACTACACCTATTCCAATTATCAGGACTGCCAATAAAAGCCATAGCAAGTTTTTATTGTAAAAGTAGTATCTTCTTTCTGCTTGCTTAATTACAGATATTAATGGTAAGGTGTAATCCAGGTTAGATATCATTCGTTTATAATATCTAAAGTAAAGGCCTAAAATTATGAACCCTATGATATAAAAAAGTCCACTTATTCTTTCTGAAAATTTAAAATCAGGATCTGGGTTTATTACAAAAATTCCAAGATATATAATAACTCCGATAAGATAAACAATCATCATGTTATGTGATGTTTTTTTAAGCTTGCTGTCGCGAGCTTTAACTTTTTCAAGGGTTTCTTGTATTGATATGTTGTTTGAAGTATTCATTTTTTTACGATTTTGAAGTTAATACATGGGCAAGGTGCTGTTTGATTCGATGAAGTTTTACTCTTACGTTTGATTCCGTTAAACCAATAATGTCTGCAATATCTTTTGATTTAACATTTTCCATTGAAAGCGTGACTATAGCTTTGTCAATAATGGAAAGTTGGTTGAGTTCTGTTTCCAGTAATTCAAAATCATTTTCGCTCCATTGTTTGTCTTCTTTTTCTTCAGGTAAATTTTGATAGGCTTCTTCCGGAAATCTTTTAGCATAGAGTTTTTGCACTTTCAGCGATTTACCTGCAAATCCTAATGATGTATTGACGGCTACTCTGTAAATCCAGGTTGACCATTGGGCATCTCCTCTGAAACGATCCATTCCATTCCATATATTGATAAGTATTTCCTGGTAAAGGTCATCTTCGCTGGCTGAGTCCGGTGAATAGTACTTGCAGATGTTTTTTATTTTATCTGCATTTTCAGTAACCAGCTTTTTAAACAGGTCTTCTTTTTCTTTTTTATTCATTGCTAATTAGTTCATTCAGAATCCGGATTTCTGAGGGTTTCGAGTATTTAGTTACCCGTTTTTCAAAATCGTTACAAATTATTTGGGTAAAATAGTGAAAAAAAACTCAAAAAAACGAAGACGTCATTGCGAACGGAGTGAAGCAATCTTTTTCAATCTGTTTGTGCAGTTTATTTAACAGATTGGCTGCGCCGAGCTTGCGCTTCGCGCTGCGGTTGCTTCAGGCTTTGCCTTCGCAATGACGTCTCTGATTATTTGTGGTGTTTCTACATCGGTTTCACCGGAATACAAATATCCAGTACAAATTTCTTTTCGGGATGATCTTCTGGGTCTTTGTGGTATAGTTCATAGGGATTTCCATCTGCTGGTTGGTAGCCGCTTTCGCTTAGCCAAATACACACTTCGTCCCAGGCTTGTTTAAACTGTGTAGCGTCAATTTCAAAATGTCCTACAACTGATTTAGCAGCTGGTACAGTCATTTTTCCAAATTCACCTTCAGGTTGCACATCTTTTGAAACAGTAATAGAAGCACTTTGTCGTACTTTGCCCATTTCAGTTACATTGGGGTCGTCGTGATATACGGTTACAGTTTTAAAATCAGGGTTGCTTAACAGTCCGCGAGGGCCGGCCCATTGCATCAGTTTACCATAAGCCTGTCCGATGAGGTGAAACTCACCTACGTGCCTGGTGTAAATTAGGTTCAGTTCCGGCATGTCTTTAATTTCGATTCCTTTGTTTAACATAATTTCTCCGTTTTTTTGGTTTTGTATGGTGCAAACATACGCTACCCCGGAGCTATCGGGTTGACTAATATTGCTTTTCAATTGACGATTCTTGCTAAATATCAATTCGGGGTTTTCACGAAATTGTGCAGCACTGATTTTAAAATGTGACTTAAAATTACGGCAGAATACGGAGGTACTGTTGAAGCCTGTAGATTCGGCTATTTCAGTAATGGTCATATCTGGTTCTCTGTATAACATGCGAGCGGCATGTTCAACTCTTTTACGGCTAATGTATGCTCCTAAGGGCTCTTTCACAATGGCTGAAAAGATGCGGTGAAAATGATAGGGAGAAAAAGCTGCAACATCTGAGATTTGCTGAATGCTTAACTCTTCCTGAAGGTTGGCTTCAATATAGTCGAGTACTTTGTTGATGCGCGCAAGGTATTCTTTTTGGTATTTATTTAAGGGCATACAAGAATGAATTAGAAAAACTCATTAAATATACGTGATTTAGAAATAATTATTCAAAAGTTTACTCTTCAGAAACGTCTTTCAACATCTTCTGATAGCTGGAGAAAACATTGGCTCTTGAAACAAACCCAAGATATTTCCCATTACGCATTACAGGTAGGTTATAATGTGATGATTGCTGGAATTTTTGAGCAACTTCCTCCATAGATTCATCGGGGTCTACAATAGGAGCAGGCATAAACATTAGTTCCCTAACATATATTTTGTCGTAGAGTTCTTTTCTGAAAAGCAGATGGCGAATGTCATTTATAAAAATAATGCCATGCAATGTGCCGTCTTCTTCAATTACAGGAATTATATTTCGCTTGCTTTCAGCAACTTCATCAATTAATTCTCTGAGCTTTGCATCCGGATTAATGGTGCGGAAATCTTTTTCAATAAGGTTTCTCACACTCATCATTGATAGAACTACCTGATTTTTATTGTGAGTAAATAGTTCACCTCGACGTGCTAACTGGTGTGTGTAAACTGAGTATTTTTCAAAAATTCGCACAATAGCATAGGATGTTGCTGCCACAATCATTAGGGGCATAATGAGTTTATACCCACCAGTGGTTTGTGCGATTAGAAAAATTGCAGTAAGTGGTGCATGGAGAACTCCGGCAATTAATCCGCCCATACCTACCAGTGCAAAATTTGATTCTGGTAAATTATCTATTCCACTGTAATTGATCACTTTTGCATAAAGGAGTCCGGTATTTGCTCCCATGAATAGCGTAGGAGCGAAAATACCACCAATACCTCCAGCACCAAACGTGGCAGAAGTGGCAATTACTTTGAAAAATATGACTAAGATGAATAGGGCAAATATGGCCCAGGTTTCCGATCGCAAATCATAGAATACACTATTATTAAATAAATGCTCAAAATCCCCTCGAAGTGCTCCGTTTATAGCTTCATACCCTTCACCATATAGTGATGGAAAAAGAAAAATTAATACTCCTAAAGTTACTCCTCCAATAAGCCATCGGTGAATGGGGTTTTTCATTAAATCGAACTGTTTTTGCAGATATTTATACATCCTGGCAAAATAGACGGAAGTAAGACCTGCAAATATTCCAATTCCAATATAATATGGTGTTTGTTCAATGTTGAACGGATCTACGAATTCAAATGGGTAAAGTACATCCTGACCCAGAAAGAAAAATGACGTCAAAGCGGCTGCAACGGATGCAAATAGCAGAGGGACTATTGAAGCCATTGTAAGGTCAATCATGAGAACTTCCAACACAAAAACTGTTGCTGCAATAGGCGCTTTGAAAATAGCACTCATAGCTCCAGCACCTGCACAGGCAAGCAATAGCAATGTTTGCTTACGATTTAATCTCGCCCACTTACTTAAAGCAGATCCCCAGGCAGAACCTGTTGCTACTGTTGGTCCCTCAAGTCCCACACTACCACCAAAACCTACTGTAATGGCACTGGCTATTATGGATGAGAACATATTGTGCCGGGCAATAAAACCATTATCTTTTGATATAGAATAAAGAATTGTTGGAATACCATGACCAATTTGTCTTCGGATAATATACCTCATAAAAAGGAATACAATAAAAATTCCTAATGCAGGATAAGCAAAATAGAGGTAGTTGTGAATATCAAATGCAAATTCTGAGGTTAAAAGTTCCTGAATGAGATGAACAGAATTTTTAATGATAATAGCAGCAAACCCAACAACAACACCGATAATGACACTCAAAAAGTTAACCCATTGCCTGTCACTCACATTGGCACTGCGCCAAACCATGAAACGTTCTATGATTCTGTTTCTTCCCATCGTGTCACAAAAATATAACGTTGATTCGGATAAAAGAATAAATCAGGATAAAAGTTTCAAGTTGATTTACGTGAAACCTTTGATCTGAAACTTTTCAATGTTCATTTGACAAACTATATGGTCTGTCACTTGGCATAATTCCACGTTTTTTGTTAGGTTTTTTACCCATTTCAAATGTGATTTTACCGCCTTCGGTAATCATGCTGTGGGTGATAAATAATTTAGGCCAGTGTTTACCGTTTAAATATACTTTTTGCACATAAATATTTTCCGGAGATTGTTTTTTCACTTCAATCTCAAAAGCTTTTCCATTATCCAGATTGATTTTTCCGCTTTTAATGTTTGGGGAACCCAATACATATTGATCAGTCCCTGGTGTTACAGGGTAAAATCCCATAGCACTGAAAATGTACCAGGCTGACATTTGTCCGCAATCGTCGTTTCCGCAAAGTCCATCTGGTGTGGCTTTGTACATCTCTTTATTGATCTTACGCACAATCTTTTGTGTTTCCCATGGTTTACCTACATAATTGTACATGTATGCTATATGGTGCCCGGGTTCGTTACCATGTATATAATTTCCGATGATGCCATTTGCTTCAATATCTTCGCTATGTGCATAACTTTCGGCTGGTAATTCCATAGTAAAAAGTGTGTCGAGTCTGTTTGCCATATTTTCAGAGTTCACCATTAGGTGTGCAAGACCTGCAATATCATGAGGTACAAATAAACTGTAGGTGTAGGCATTGCCTTCAATATATCCCTGCCCATGGGTTGAAAGTGGATCGAAAGGCTCATGCCATGATTTGTCGTGCATTTTAGAGCGCATGAATTTGGTTGTAGGATCGAAGATGTTTTTGTAATTGTCTGCTCTATCCCTCAGTCCACGAGTAAGTTTTTCATTATCGGTTTTTTGAGCTGTTACATATGCTGTCCAATCGTTATAGCATATTTCTAATGTTTTGCTGGCTGCATTTGGACTTTTATCATGTGGCATGTAACCATCAATTTTATAGTACATGTTTTGGTCATAGCTTGGATAGTAAAGCGTTGATTTCATAGCTTCGACAGCTCTTTCAATGTTAATTCCTTCAATTCCTTTGGCAATGGCATCGGCAATTACTGATGTGGCATGGTAGCCGGTCATGCACCAATTGTCATTACTGTAATGCGACCAAATAGGCAACATTCCGTGAGGACTTTGTTTCTGATGTGCGAGCATGCTATTGACCATATCTGAAGTTCTATCAGGTTGTAGTATGGTGAGCAATGGGTGCAAAGCTCTGAATGTATCCCACAATGAAAAAATGGTGTAATTTGTAAATTCTTTAGCTTCGTAGATATTTTGGTCCAATCCTCTGTATTTGCCATCAACATCCTGATATTCTATTGGGTGCATGAAAGCATGATACATTCCGGTATAAAAGTTTCTCAATACATCCTCATCAGCTTCAATTTCAATTTTTGAAAGTTCTTGATTCCAAGCTTCTTTTGCATTTGATCTGTATTTTTCAAAATTCCAATGAGGAGTTTCTTTTTGGAGATTTTTTATAGCTCCCTCTTTACTCACTGCTGATAGCGCTACTTTGATTTTTAATGGAGGAAGCACTTGAGGTAATGGGTTTCTACCATTTCGAATCATGTCAGGATCAGCATGCACTGGTTTAAGTGCCGCTCTGAAGCTAAACCAGGCTTTAAGTTTTTTACCTGAAATCTCAGGCATGGTTTCTACTCCATCAAATTTTCGCCAAAACCCGTTATATTTTTCCGGCTCCTTATTTACTAAGCGATAATCTGATATTGACTCAGAAAATGTCATGGCAAAGAAGACTTTTCGATCTCTTGCCCAACCTTGCGTTTGCCTATAACCAACTACAAGTGTATCGTTTACAACCTCAATAGATGACCAAATAACTTTTCCTTCGTAATTATAGATTCCATGAAAAAGATCCAGAATGATTTTCCTTTCTTTCCGGGCATCATAAGTATATTGATGAATTCCAACTCGTGTAGTTGCTGTTAGTTCTGCTTTCACTTGAGGATCTTCAAGGTAAACACAGTAATAACCCGGCTCTGCATTTTCTTTTTTGTGATTGAATCGGCTGCGGTAGCCTTTGTCGGGCTCATCTGCCGTTCCCGGATTAAGATTAGGCTTGCCAGTAAATGGCATGATGAGGAAATCGCCTAAATCTGAGTGCCCGGTTCCATTAAAATGTGTGTGGCTAAATCCTACAATTGTTGGATCTTTGTATTGATATCCTGCGCAATAACGATAAACGTCTTTATTGTATTTCTCATTTTCATAAAACAGCACCGTGTCAGTATCAGGACTTAATTGCACCATGCCAAATGGTACGGTAGCTCCCGGAAAGGTGTGCCCCATATCCTGAGTGCCGGTAAAAGGGTTAACATATTGAGTGAGATCTTTTTGGGCCTTGGTGAGTAGGGATGCAAAGATGATTGTCGTCAGGAAAAAGTATTTCATAGGTTGATAATTTTTAGAATCTGTATCGTTTTTATATAGGTTAAAAATTTTTAGTAAAATTAAATTTTCCAATTAAGTTATAAAGCTATGTAATGATAATTATTACGTGGAAGATACCTTGTTTTTTATTTTGCAGACTTTTGTATTCTTGTTGTAAATAATTCATTATGGTGAAAATAGATCATTTTGGGCTATTTACAATAGAATTGTTGCTATTCATGGATTTCTTTGATGTTAAATCAAAATATTTTATGATATTTGTGTCATAAAGAATTCATTGATTGTAAATTATAATTTAATAAGTATATGAGAAGAGTATTAACTATTACAATGCTTGCGATTTCTTCACTTTTGATTTTCGCATCTTGTTTTAATAAGGAGTATGACTAAGCTATAGAAAAAGCTGATGCTGCATTTGAAAAGCATGAATATGCCGCTGCTAAAACACATTATTCTAAAGCATTAGAGCTAAGTCCTGATGAAGAGTACCCCAAAACGCAGTTAGAAAAAGTAAATAAGTATTTAGCAGAAATTGCTGCAAAAAAAGCTGCTGCTGATGAAAAAGAGTATAAAAAATTAATTGAACAGGCTGATACATTTTTTGGAGGTAAAGATTATAGTGCTGCTAAAGGGCAATATGAGAAAGCGTCTTCTATTAAGCCAAAAGAAGCATATCCAAAAGATCAAATTAGCAAGATCAATAAAATTATGGCTGACGCAGAAGCTATGAAGAACTATCCTTACCATATTGTATTGGGTGCCTTTGAAGTTGACCGAAATGCGGTTAATTATTTAGCTTTAGTTAAAGAAAAGTACAGCCAACATGCTCGCAAATTAAAAATGGGTCGTTTGGATGCTGTAACTTACAAATCATACAAAACATTGACTGATGCATATAATGAATTGCCAAAAGCAAAGCAGATTTCAGAAAATGCATGGGTAGTTAGAAGATAAAATATACAAGAGAAATATATAAGGAAAGGCTCTCGGTTGAGGGCCTTTTTTATGTGGAAAATTAATGGTTCAAAATCTTATTTTTAATTTTAAGGGTGCTTTGTCAACCGGTTTGGCTGAGATCGTGCAGCGCCTTTTTATTGAGTATTTTCATCATGTGGTTCTCATTTTCGATATACCCTTCTTTTTGAAAATCTTGTAATGTGCGTACAACACTCATAGTCGACATTCCGCTCATTTCAGCTAAATCTTTTCGCGAAAGACTTAAGTTGAATTCATCTGAATCGTACACATCATATGAGAGGTATAATAATGTGTCGGCCAGTCTTCCATTTAGCTGTTTCATTGTCAGCGATGCCATTTTGTCGCGGCATAATTGTAAATCGGAATTTACATTTTCAAGTACTTTTGAAGCAAAGTCACCATTTTGTTTTATAAGTCTTTCGATGATTCCACGATCTATTGCACATACTAAAGAATCTTCTAAAGCTGCAATAGAATGTTCAAAATTTGATTCCCCAAATAATGACGAAAGGCCTAGTAAGTTCCCTGTTTTATGTATGCTGTATATGAGGTTGCTTCTGTAATCTACTTCTTTATAGATTTTAGCCAGCCCTGTTTTTAAATACATTACATGAGTAATAAAAGCTCCCTGTTTCGCAATTATTTCTCCCTTTTTAAAAGCGAGATGTACCTTGTTTTCACTTACCTCCTGAAGTTCCTCATAAAGTAATTTTTCAAAACTGATAGCCTTATTCTGGCAATTAAAACAAAGTTGCTTCTCGTTAATATATTTTTGATTTTGTGTTATTCTGTTCATCTATTGATTGTTAAAGATTATGATAATCTTTTTGTCAAATTTAGTATATATCCAGCGCAATAAAAAAATAGACGCATTTTATTTTTTTCCTATATCTGTTGATTCTGCAAATTCTTTGCCTTAAATGTCAAAGTATCTAGATTTGTTAATAAATTAATAACTAATAGATATGAACATCAAAAACATAATTGTAACGACTGTTATCTTGTTCATTTTCTGGATCTTACTCGACAATACTTTTGAGTTGCTAAATTTGCTGTTAGGAGCAGGTTTAGCTTTATTTTTGAGTTTGATCTTCTGCCGGAGCTGTAATGTCTTTGGAGATATGAAGCTTACACCTCTGGGAATTACTTACACTTTTATTTACCTATTTGTATTTTTTATTGAGCTATTGAAATCAAATCTTGATGTGGCGCGTAGGGTTATTTCGCCTTCATTACCAATTAAACCTGGTATTGTTGAGGTTAAAACTAGTCTGAAATCACCAATGGGACGTATGATATTAGCTAACTCAATAACACTTACGCCAGGTACGTTAACAGTCGACATCGAAGAAGATCGCCTTTTTATCCACTGGATTGAGGTGAAGACTGCCGATCCTGAGCAGGCTACCAATGAGATTGTAAGAAAGTTTGAAAAATATTTAGAAAAGATTTATGGTTAGTACAATTCTAATAATCGCATTGGGGTTTATGATTGCAGCTATTTTAACAGCTGCCATACGTTTTTTTATCGGGCCCCGCACAACTGATCGCATTATTGCTTTCGATGCTATGACGATTTCATCTTTATCGTTAATTGGTTTGATTGCATTTTTTGCGCAGCGTTCAATTTACCTGGATATAGCCATTGTCTACGGATTATTGAGTTTTCTGGGAGTAATTATTATTGCAAGATATCTTGAAAAAGGATTATAAACTATGGAATTAGTAGGAGCAATTATCGTACTTATTGGTTCAATATTCCTGTTTCTTGGAGCATTGGGTATATTACGCATGCCTGATAGCTTTAATCGTATACAGGCCGGAACCAAAGCCACTACACTTGGTACACTGCTTTCACTAGCAGGATTAATTTTTTTAATGCCAGGTTGGTGGGGCAAATTAATAGTACTCATCATGTTTATCATTTTAACTAACCCTGTGTCATCGCATGTACTGGCTAGAGCAGCACATCACATTAAAACACCATTGACACCCCAAACGGTTATTGATAAATATGCTGATGAGGAAAACAAAGAATTGGATAACCACAAAACTGAAGTCGCATGATTATAAAAATAGTTGCCATTATTATAGGCTTATTGATTATAGGACTTGCCATTTATGCACTGCATGCTAAAAAGCTAACTGTGGCTATTTTAGGAGCAGGGGCGGTGAGTTTACTGGCTTCAATAATGTTTTTACTATTAGCTGCACCTGATGTGGCTATGACCGAAGCTGCTATTGGCAGTGGATTGAGCACCATTATTTTCTTTTATGTACTGAACAAAATACGAAAGCAAAATGGTTAAGAATTTATATATCATATTGGTTCTCGTAGGTTTAGGTTTTATGTTTTACACTTTTGCCGATGGGTTTGAAAGTGCAGACAAACTTAACCCTGTTGCAGAACGATACGCAAAACAAGGCCCCGATGAAGTGGGTGCTGCAAACCTCGTTACAGCAGTTGTTGTTACTTATCGTGGTTTGGATACGCTAGGTGAGGTTACTATTCTTTTTCTCTCAGCAGCCATTGTTGCATTTTTCCTAAAAGTAACTTATGGAGAAGAAGAAAAACGACAAACCAGATCGGTAAGTGAAATAATGCAGACTGCTGCACGATTACTTACACCTGCTGTTTTCCTTCTTGGGATCTATGTATTTATTAATGGTCACCTTACTCCTGGAGGAGGCTTTCAGGGTGGAGCAATTATAGCTTCAGGCTTAGTACTGATGTTGCTTGCGAAACCCAATATGAAAGTTAGTCACACTTTAATACATGTGGTGGAATCAATCTCAGGATTGGCATTTGTATTTATTGGTGTACTTGGAATACTTTACGCAGGTGGTTTCTTAGATAATAGTTTAATGGGTATGGGAACTCTTGGCTCACTGTTAAGTGCTGGCGTAATTCCTCTTATCTACATATTTGTTGGGCTCAAGGTTGGAGCTGAACTTTCCAATATCGTAGCTCATTTACAAGAATCTCAAAACGAAGCATAATGGAGAATATAGGATTAGAAAATATTGCTTTGTTTAGTGGACTTATACTATCCCTTGTTGGATTATGGGGTCTGCTGACACAGAAAAACATCATTAAAATGATCGTTGGTTTTGCTTTACTTGATACAGGAATTCACCTTATTATGATTGCTGTTGGATATGTTAAAAATTCTACCGCACCTATTATTGGTGAAGGTGTTACCAAAGCCAATGCTGCAGATGTTATTGCCGATCCTATTCCACAAGCGTTAGTGCTTACTGCTATCGTAATTGGATTAGGAATCACTGCCTTGATGCTGGCTTATGCAGTTAAAATGCATCAAAAGAAGAAATCATTGGATATCAATCATTATAAAGATTTAAAATGGTAGGACCAATTTATATTATAGCAATCGCGCTCGGACTGGCATTTCTTTTAGGTTTTTTCAAAAAACTAAATGCCAATATTGCACAAACATTCATGATGGCCGGAGTTGGCGCAATGAGTTTTATATCTGTTCAATGGCTTTTCGGACATTTAGCTGGTATGGTTACTGAAACGGTTACCTATACTGCCGGATTTAAACCGCCATTTTCTATTAGCTTACAAATGGGAGCTATGGAAGCAGGTGTTACTTCCATGATCAATATCTTCGGATTTTTAGGTGGAGTGTATTTGTGGAGAAAATTAAAAGAGATGGGTCTCAATGCAATTATCATTTATATGGTAACGCTTATGGGGCTCAATGTAATAGTATTAACTCGTGATTTATTTAACCTTTTTGTATTCCTTGAAGTAAGTACTATTGGAATTGTAGGTTTAATTTTATTAGAGAGAGGTGTAAATACAATTTCGTCAGGTTTTAAATACCTGGTGGCTGGTGGTGTAATTTCATCATTTATGTTGATAGGAACCATCATGATTTATAAATACGCCGGATCACTTTACATTAATGATATTATAACTTCAAATATAGCTGCTACAAAAGGCGGAATGGTTGCACTATTCTTACTTTTAATTGCAGTAATTCTTGAATTAAAACCTTTCCCAGCCAATGGATGGGCTTTAGATGTATATGAAAGTGCGAACAGTGGAATCTCTGCATTTTTATCAGCAGGATTTGCAACTGCAATGTTATTTGTACTTTATAAATTAATGCCAATGTTCCCAATTGAATGGCAAGCTATGGTTGCTGTTGTTGGTGGAATTACATTTATTGGAGCTAATTTATTGGGTATTCGTCAGAAGAATGCGCAACGCCTGCTTGGATATTCTTCAGCTGGTCAAATGGGTTTACTAACAGCTGTTATTGGTTTGTCATCATATTTAAATGAGCAGTTTATCTTTATACTTGTGACCATTTTATTGGGACATTATTTAGCTAAAGCTGGTCTATTCTGGTTGGCTGGTATTGTGAAAGAGAAGGAAATAAATTCATGGAGTTTATTAAGAAGAGAACCACTGTTAGTTGTTTTATTTGGTGTTTTCATTCTTACTTTATTAGGAATGCCCCCATTTCCATCATTCTTTGGTAAATGGGAGTTGATAATGAAATTAGCTGCTGGCGGACAAACTACCTGGATTTTAGCAATTTTAATTGGATCATTCCTTGAAGCTGTTTATTTATTTAAATGGTTTGGATACGTGCTTAAAGGTGAAAACGAAGGTTTACCTGTTTTGCAAATCAAACCTGAGAAAATTATTTCACCTGTAGTTTTTGCTACAGTTTCAGTTATGGCAGGTTATTATGCCGGAAGCTTACTCGGAGAAACTAATTTTGCTTTCTATATTCCATTGATGTTTATAGCTGCAATTGGCTTGTTGGAGTTCTTGCCCGCATTTGTGAAAAATACATTTGCAATTGCAGGAATGGGATATTTAGCCTATACAACGCTTCCCGGACTTTTTGAAACAGATTTATTACGTTTCATTTTCATGGGTATTTTTATCCTTGGTGGTATTTTAACATTATTCGCCGGGTATTATTATAAAGGTAAGCGTCAGGGATTTTATCCTTCAGCATTGATTATGTTTGCTGGTCTTGCCGGAATTATTCAAGCTGAAACCCTTTTACAGTTTTTCTTCTCATGGGAGTTAATGACAATTGGTTCTTACTTCTTGATTATTAGAGGAAAACGTTCAATGACACATGGATTCAGTTATATGCTGTTTTCATTAGCTGGTGCATATGCAATTCTAGCTGCATTCGGAATGGTTGATGCGCAGGTTGGTAACATGCTAAGTGCTTTAGGTGGCGTTACTTCACATGCGACATTAATATTTGCATTGTTGGCAATTGGGTTTATGACAAAAACTGCCACGCTTGGTTTGCATATCTGGTTGCCTGGAGCTCACGCCGAAGCTGAATCAGATGTATCACCAATGGTTTCTGCCATATTACTTAAGGCAGGTGTGTTTGGTTTATTGTTGACATTCTTTGGAATGGGAGCTGAAAGTGCAGGCAATAGTAGTATCTTATATGTGTTAGGATGGTTAGGAGCAATAACTGCTTTAGTTGGTAATTTAGCTGCTAGCTTCCAGGAAGATGCAAAACGACTTTTAGCTTATTCTAGTATTGGTCAGTTAGGATATATATTATTTGCCTATGCAATGGCAACTCAATTAGGATGGATTGGCGGTTTCTTATATGTAATTAATCACTTTGCATTTAAAGCAATCCTGTTCTTAACAATTGGAGCTGTTGTATTAAGAGTAAAAACACATAATATGTATGAAATGGGTGGTTTGATTAAAAGAATGCCACTTGCTTTCATCGCAGCATTAATTGGTATAATTGCACTTTCAGGTGTGCCTCCATTGTCAGGGTTTGCAGGTAAGTGGTTCTTCTATAATGCGGTTATTCTTAAAGGATGGTATTTCCAGGGTGCTGTTGTGTTCTTTGCAGGTGTAATTGCTTTCTTGTATAGTTATAGAATTCTTCAAACAGTATTCTTAGGACAATTAAAAGATGAGCACAGACACGTGAAAGAAATTCCATTGACATTCCTTATTCCTATTTACATTCTTGTAATTGGAATCATGATATTCTCAATGTACACACATTGGGTATTAGAACCAATTACACAATATTTGACAGCTTACTTCCCATCTGATCCTGTTCATTGGGATGGTGCAGCTGCTACTACATCATTAGGATATTGGAATGGAACATGGGTTATGTATATTATTGGAATTATGTTCGTGTTGATTTTAGGTTGGTTGTTATGGCTTAATGCTAAGGCTACTAAAGTAAAACAATTCAATATGGTATTCTCAGGAGAACGTCCTTTTACACCTGAAACTACTCACATGGCTCATAATATGTATGCCGGATACAATAAAGCATTAGGGTTTATTACAGCTCCAGGTATAACAACATTCTGGAATAAAGTAGCAGAGTTTGTTACTGATGCTGCCGGATTTATCAGAAGAATATATACCGGAAACGGTCAAACATATGCTTTCCATATTGTAGCATATATTGTAATCATCTATTTCATGATTTTCTAAGATTTGAACTATGAACGACATTATAATTAAATTGCTTTGGACCTTACTTGGGTTATTTATCGTACTCAACTGGGGTATGTTAATGGGAGCATCTATGCGGAAAATTGTCGCAAGGGTGGCACACCGTAGAGGTATTCCTATTTATCAGCCCTGGCTTGACCTGATCAAATTATATGCAAAACGTACGTCAATCTCGCATGGTGTAATGTTCTATCTGGGACCTGTATTCCGTCTTGGTGGTGGAGTTGGTATTTTCCTTTTCTTGCCATTAATATACGGATCAGAGTATTGGAGTAACTTTTCATGGGCGGGTGATTTAGTATTGATTCTTTACTTCCAGTTTTTCGGAATGTTAGGAATGGCTCTTGGTGCTGGTGAAGGAGGACATCCAAACTCTGTTATTGGTATTACACGTGGTTTATCACAGTTTACTACAGTTGAGATACCATTGACATTAGCTGTAATTTCATTAGCATTACAATACAATACTTTATCTATAACAGAAATTGTTGCTGCACAACAAGGTGGTGTGCAAAACTGGACTTTATTTACGAATCCCGTTGCTACAGTTGCAGGTATGCTTTCATTGCTTGGTGCTTTACGTCATGCTCCATTTAATTTAGTGAAAGCTCCTAATGAAGTACCTATTGGACCTCCAACAGAATATCATTCTGCATTTTTAGGTGTATTACGTACAAATGGAGCAGTATTACATGTGGTTGAGGCTGCATTGTTTATGAACCTGTTCTTTGGTGGAGCAACAAATTGGGCAGAATTTATCATTAAAACATTCTTGATTTATTTCTGGTCAGTATTTGTAGGAGTTGTTCACCCACGTTTCCGTATTGAACAATCAGTTGTATGGTTTTTGAAAATTCCTTTAGCAATTGGAGTTTTAGCCGTAATACTTTATATCTAATTTGATAATCGCGTAAGCTATGTCAGAAGAACAAAATATAAATCAAAATAACGAGCCTAAGGAAGATAAATTCCTGGCTGAAGAAAACAAGATTCGTCTTGTAACTGGTCCTGATGGAAAGCAGTTTCAGGTGAATCCTTTGGATGATTATTTTTGTGATAAACGTCCACAAGTGGTTGCTCCCAAAAACAAAATTATTGAGAAGTTTTTGAACTGGGCTCGTGCAGAGTCATTATGGGTGCTAGGATTTGGAACTGGTTGTGGTAGTATTGAAATTCCACCACTATTGTCTCCTCGTTTTGATGCATTCCGTTATGGAGTTCAAATGCGTCCAACACCACGCCAATCATCTGTTTTAATTATTTCAGGTTATTTGGCTGTTAAGACTTTGAAGCGTGCAATTCGTACATATGAGCAAATGCAAAGTCCAAAATATGTAATGGCACTTGGAAGTTGTACAATTAACGGCGGTATGTATTATGATTCATACAATACCATTAACAGGGTTGATCAATATTTACCAGTTGATGTTTATGTCGCAGGTTGTATGCCACGTCCGGAAGCTTTGCTTGCTGGATTTGTAAAATTAAAAGAGCGCATTAAAGCCGGTAATGCAGAAGGAGCCAACGAATATGCTGAGAAATTTGATTGGTACAAAGCCAATCAAAAGAAAATTATTAAGAATTGGAATATGCCGGATTACAACTGGTAGCAGATCCTTAGTAAGATTAAAGAGTATCTAATATGGATAAAATTATAAAAGACTTAACGTCCCGTTTTAAAGTAACAGATTACATACAGCAAAGACCTAATATGGCTTATGTAACTGTTCAGAAAGAACTTGCTATTTCGCTCATTACGCATATGCGCGATATTGAGGGATTTACGCATTTTGTTCTACTTACTGCGGTTGATTGGATCGAAGACAATTTATTCCAGTTGACTTATATCCTTAACAGCCCGGACAAAAAGGTTGATTTAGGAATTAGAGTAATGATTGATCGTGAAAATCCAACTATGGATTCTGCTCATCATTTATGGCAGCAAGTAGCAACCTATCAACGTGAGCTTAAAGAGATGTTTGGAATTGATTTTCCTGGCAGTCCACGTGTTGATGAATCATTTATCTTAGAAGGATGGGATGATATACCTCCTTATCGCCGTGATTTCGATACACTTAAATATGCTGAGGAAACCTACTTCCCACGTGATGGTAGAGGTTCAAACGATCCAGCTGAATATATGAAGAAAAAGTTATATCCCGATGAAGAGAAATAAACTAATATGGCAACCAGATCGCTCTAAGTATCCTGAGCACGATAGCAATGGTAAACCAATTGTTGATCTTAAATCACAAAAATTTACCAAATTGTGGCAAGGACCAAACCACCCCGGTGTTACTGGTAATATGTCACTTGAGCTTACATTGAGTGGAGATGAAGTAGTCGAAGCCAAAACACATGTTGGTTATCTTCACCGTGGATTTGAAAAGTTAATGGAACGCAGAACATACATGCAATGTTTCCCAACAAGTATTCGTATGTGTGTTGCTGAACCAGATTCAAATGAATATGTACTTTCTGCTGCTGTTGAAGAATTATCAGGTATTGAAGTTCCTGAAACAGCACAATGGTTACGTATGTTAGCACTTGAAATGGCTCGTTTGCAGGTATTGTTAAGAGTTGTTCCGGGTATTGCATCAACATTGTCATTAGGACTTGGCTCTCAGTGGGGAATGTATATGCGTGAACATATTCTTGACCGTTTTGAAGAACTGACAGGAGGACGTATATATCATATGTATATTTTACCTGGTGGTGTTCGCGGACAGTTACCAGATGGTTTCAAAAAACGCATGCTAGAAAACCTTGATATGATTGACGGTTTTATTAAGCGTATTGAAGACCTGATTTTTTCTAACAATGTGTTCAAAAAACGTACGGTTGGTGTAGGTATTTTAAAACCAGAATGGGTTGATCAATTTGGTGTTGTAGGACCTCCTGCCCGTGGTGCCGGTTTTAAACGTGATGTGCGTAAAGATTATCCTTACCTGAAATATAATGAGATTGATTTTGATCCATTTATGGCTACAGATTCAGATATTTATACCCGGGCAATTGTAAGGAAACAAGATTTAATAATGACGGTTGATATCATTCGTCAGATTTTGGATAAAATTCCAAACGATAAAGAGATTCGTGCAAAAACGCCTAACGTATTGCATTTGGAAATACCTAAAGGAGAGGTTTATGCGCGTTCTGAATCATCGCGTGGTGAATATGGAATGTATATAGTTTCAGACGGGTCAAAATATCCTCGTCGTGTAAACTTACGCGGACCAAGCTATACGCATGCTGTAGCTTTATTGGAGAAAATGCTGATTAATGCTAATATTTCAGATGTACACGCAATAATGGTTTCACTACAAACTTGTCCACCGGAAATTGAGCGCTAAGTTCAATTTCAGGTCTAAAGTTCAACGTTTGAGGTGTTGAAATTAAATTATAAACACTGAAAACATTTAACAGATAAACGAATAAACAAAAAGATATGAGCCTCAAAGATTTACTTACCCCCTTTACCGCATGGAAAAACGTATTTGAAGATTCGTACGTGGTAAAAGATCCGTTCAACGATCGTCCGGGGGCAGATCGATATCGTGGTTTTCATAAAAACGATATAAGTGAATGTATCGGTTGCGGTACATGTGAAGAAATTTGTGAAAATAAAGCCATCGACCTGGTGCCTGTAGAAGGTATAGATACTAAGGATGGTGACAGCGGATTGCGTCCACGTGTTGACTATGGACGTTGCTGCTGGTGTGCTTTATGTGTTGATGTGTGTACAACTAATTCATTAAGTTTGAGTAATGAGTACACATGGGTTTCAGAAGATCCTGAAGATTTTCGTTTTATTCCTGGTGTTGACAAAAAACCATGGGATGATAATGAAAAAGGTTGGAAAAAACCAGAAGGAGAATATAACTTCTATGAGCCTGAGCGTGTTCATATGGAGCATTTAGAACCTGAAGCACGCGATAATTCATTCATCGAAATGGTGAAAGGATTTTCAAAAGAGCAAGCTCAGAAAGAAGCCGACCGTTGCGTGGAATGTGGTATTTGTGTGGCTACTTGTCCTGCACATATGGGAATTCCTGAGTATATTAAAGCAGTTCGTCAGGACGATATTGAACAAGGATTTAAAATTCTTTATGAAACCAACCCATTACCAGAAATTTGTGGACGTATTTGTACGCACAAATGTGAAACAGTATGTTCTGTTGGTCATAATGGAGATCCATTGTCAATTCGCTGGTTGAAACGCTATATTGCAGATCAGGTTGATTCTGAGGATTATAAAAAAGTACTTGGTACTGAGAATATAGAGAAGAATGATCGTAAAGTGGCAATAATTGGTGCCGGACCTGCTGGTTTATCAGCTGCTCATTACCTTGCACTAGCCGGATACAATTGTACTATTTTCGAAAAACTACCTGAAGCTGGTGGTATGATGCGTTATGGTATTCCTGAGTATCGTTTGCCTTACGATCAACTTGATAAAGATATTAACTACATTAAGAGTTTAGGTGTAGAGATCAAATACAACACATCTGTAGGTAAAGACATTTTATTAAATGATCTTAAACGAGAGTATGATGCTGTATTTGCCGGAACCGGTTTACACCTTGGACGAAGCACAAGAATTCCGGGAACAGACCACGAGCAAGTTTATATGGCTGCTGATCTGTTACGCGAAATTTCATTAGGAAATGAAATTCCTTTAGCAGAAAAAATTGTCGTAATTGGAGGTGGTAACGTAGCAATGGATATTACACGTTCAATAGCTCGTCTCCAAAACAAAAAATATGGTAAAGTAGATGTAACAGCTACTTCTCTTGAGTCGGAAGATATTATGCCTGCTGATCGCGAAGAGGTTGTTGAAGCACGTGAGGAGAAAGCTATAGTTGATCCAGGTTGGGGTCCGGAAAAGATTGAAATTGAAGAAGGTAAATTGAAAGGTTTACACGTGAAGAAATGTTTGTCGGTATTTGACGAAGCAGGTCGTTTTAGTCCTACATTCGATGAAGAAAATCATAAATTCTTCCCAGCTGACATGATCGTTGAATCTATTGGTCAGGGCGCAGATCTTTCTTATATCTCAGATGATATCAGAGATAACATTGAATTTAATGAGCGCGGAAGAATGGTTGTGAATGAATACTTCCAGTCCAAAGCAGAATGGTTGTTTGTTGGTGGTGACATTATTCAAGGACCCGATGTAATTCATGGTATTGCAAATGGTCACCAGGCTGCGAGAGGAATTGACAAATATCTTAACGGAGATCTTAAATATAAAAGTGAGTAATATTCAATATCCAACATCTAAAATCTAATAACATGGCAGATCTAAAGACAACTTACATGGGAAAAGAGCTGAAAACACCAATAATTGTTGGTAGTTCAGAGCTTTCTGACACACCTGAAAAGGTGAAGAAATTAGCTGAATACGGTGCTGGAGCAGTAGTTTTAAAATCACTGTTCGAAGAGCAGATTATGATGGAGGTTGATGCTCAGCGAGTTAATAATATTTATGGCTCATATGAGGATGTGGAGAATTATGTATCCTTTTATACACGTAAACATAATTTGGATGAATATTTAAACTTAGTTGAGAAATCCAAAAAAGAAACAGATATTCCAATTTTTGCCAGTATCAATTGTGTGTCAAATGGTGAGTGGGTTGAATTTGCCCGTCAAATTGAGAAGGCAGGTGCTGATGGTATTGAACTGAATATGTTCATTATGCCGAACGATCATGAAAAGAGAGGAAGCGAGCTGGAACAGGTTTATTTTGACGTAATTGAACATATAAATAAGGAAGTTAGCATTCCTGTTTCAATGAAAGTTAGCTCATACTTTTCTGGAATGGCACATATGCTTACAGATTTATCAAAAACAGATCTTTCTGCTTTGGTATTGTTCAACCATTTTTATAAACCTGATGTCGATATTGAAAAGGAACAAATAATTTCTGCTGAAATATTTACATCTCCCAAGGATATTGCCAATACATTGCGTTGGGTTGGAATTATGTCTGATAAAGTTGAATGTGATATTGCTGCTTCTACAGGAATCCATTCTGGTGATGATGTAATTAAAGCCTTGCTGGTAGGAGCAAATGCTGTTGAAATAGCATCTGTTTTATACAAATATAAGTCATCATATCTTAAGACGATGATTGATGATATTGAAAGGTGGATGAACAAAAAAGGATATGCTAGTATTGCAGATTTTAGAGGCAAAATGAATCAGGCAAATGTGAAGCGCCCTATGATGTTTGAGCGTGCACAGTTCATGAAATATTATTCGAATAACAGTACTTTATAGTTTCTTCAATAGATTTAGTTATTGATAAGCTATAAGAATTCTATACAACACTTTGGTAAATCAAGCGTGGTCGAAAGGCCGCGCTTTTTTTATAGATCAAGTTTTCATATATGATTCAAATACAATTCTGATTTTTTAAAGAAAAAATTTCTGATTTAACTGACTGAATGCGAAACAAAAGTATATTATTGGCGGTTTTGGTAGGAATTTCGTATTTTGCCATACTTTACTAAAAACTAATTGAATTGATTCAGGTAGAAAAAATAAACTCCCTATGGCTAAAAGCCGGTATTATTGGTAGCTCGTGGGCTGCCTTTGAGATTATTGTGGGTAGTTTTTTGCATAACCTCCAAATTCCTTTTGCCGGAACCATGCTTTCAGCCGCCAGTGTATTTTTGCTCATTAGTTTTGCTCAGTTATGGAATGAACGTGGAGTGATATTGCGCGCCGGAATCATTTGTGCTTTGATGAAATCAATTTCTCCAAGTGCCGTCATTATTGGTCCTATGGTTGGAATTTTCATGGAAGCGTTATTACTTGAGTTTTTAATATTGATTATGGGACGACATATGATTGGTTATATTATAGCTGGATCGATTGCTGTTTTATGGTCTCTAATACAGAAAATTTTATTCCTGCTTTTAATGTATGGTCTTGATTTGGTTGAATTAGCCAAATCATTGTATCAGTACCTTATTAAAATATCTGGGATTGATTCATTTTCAAGTATGTATTTCATTGCTGGAATAGTACTCTTATATCTGGTTCTTGGTGCAATTGCCGCATATGCAGGTTATGTAAGTGGTAAGCGATATTTGAATTCAAAAGAGAAGTATCAGTATATATTAAAGGTTAATCTAAGTCAGAGAAATGCTTTTCAATCCAATACGGCTCAACAGTTTTCTGTATTATTATTGTTTTTGGTTATAGGTGCTATCGTGGCAAGTTTGTATTTTGTCAATAAGCAAATGTATTGGGCTGCTGGAGGATTGGGTATTTCGTTCATTGTGTTTTGTATTTATCGATATAAAAATTCCACCAAATATTTGCGTAAACCTAAAATCTGGATACAATTTATTTTAATAACTACTATAGCAGCCATGATTTGGGGCTGGGCTTCAACAGGTTCCTATTTCTCAAAAGAGGGATTGATTGTGGGGTTGGAAATGAACTACCGCGCTATAATTATCATTTTTGGTTTTGCCGCTGTAGGAGTTGAATTGCGTAATCCAGTAGTAAAAGCCATTTTGTTTAGAAGAGGTTTTAAACAATTACATCAAACGCTTTCTTTTTCTTTTGCTGCATTGCCAGCCATTATTGAAAGTTTGCCCAAACCAGCACTTTTTTTCAAACAACGAAATAGAGTAATGGCTCAAATACTTAATCAATCACAACATATAATTCAATCTATTGACAATGAATAATACATATATTATTACAGGTGAAGCTCATAGTGGAAAAACTACATTTGCTTATCATCTTGCTAATCATCTGGTGTCTGCAGATTTTAAAGTAAATGGATTTGTTTGTCCGGGTACTTTTGAGAATGAGTTACGCAGTGCTTTTGATATAGATTTTTTGGCCTCAGGCGAATTTATGCCTTTTGCTAAATATGAGGAAGAAGTAAGATGGATCAATTTTCGGAAATTCTATTTTAATCCGGAGGCTTTATCAAAAGGAATTGTATTATTGAAAAATATTGAGGATGATGACCGAACAGCTGTTTTCGTGGATGAGATCGGACAATGGGAGCTTGAAAATGGTGGTTGGAGTACAAGTTTAGAAACATTGTTGAAGAAAAAGGAACTCATCAAGATATTGATAATCAGAGAGAAATTTGTAGATGATGTGATCAAGAAATTTAATCTCGATATGCCTGTAGTATTTGAAATACAAAATGTTTCTGCTGAAGAAGCGTTTGGTAAAATATATAATGACTCATTAGCCTATTAAACCTTAAATTATGGAAATCAGATCGTTAAATGCAGATAAATTTAAAGGAAAATCCGATAAGCTGGATTTGAAAATTGATACGTTTCAAATTATTGTTGCAGAGCTAAATAATAAAGAAGTTCCCGATACTATTAAATCGCAAATTAATGCAGAGATAGATTCTTTAAATGCATCGACATCTGAAGCGAAACCATTCAAAAAGCAGCTCTATAAAACACAAACCAAAATATTAGCTCTGGTAAAAAAAGAGCTTAAACTGGTTCCAATTAATCATTATCGAAGTGTATGGATGGCTATTGGTATGGCTGTATTTGGTGTGCCAATTGGCGTTGGATATGGCACTGCAATCGGTAATATGGGTTTGTTGGCTATAGGTATTCCAATTGGAATGGTTATCGGAATGGCAGTTGGTGCCGGAATGGATAAAAAAGCAAAACAAGAAGGTAAACAACTCAATGTGGAGATAAAGTTATAGTAAACTTTTTCTCGAGTTGTTCATTAAATATAATATATCTGTCTAGTTAAAAATTTTGATGGACAGCATAGTATAAAAAGGGTCTTTGATTTCATAGTAATTCACATTTAGTAATTGTTTTATTTGTTAGGATAATTGTAATGTTTATAGCTCGCCAATTTGATCCGGCCAACCCGCATTATGTAGTGTAAATCAAATAATGTGTTGTTTGATTTTTGAGTGGCATGAGTGTTTTTAGCGGGCACCTTCTACTTGAAGATTTCGGCCGTAGGCAAATTAAACTCGAATTATCAATAGAATAATTATTACTATTGATTTATGAGAGTTAATCCCGGATTAGTTGAACTTTAGAGAATCTTTTTCGGGATTAAAAAATGTTTGAGATGATGCGCAAGAATCTTAATTGAAAAATTAAGCTAAACAGCATCATCGAGTTTTTTTAATTTAGAAATCAAAAGTAAAGAAGGTCGCTAAAAATACTAAGCCTTGAATTTTTTGCTTCGTTTTTGTTTCAA
>PKTE01000318.1 GCA_002869335.1 Salinivirgaceae bacterium
CCGGGCAAATCAAATGTTATTTTACCTGAGCCAACTTATGGGATGTATGAAGTAGCTGCCAACGTGCAAAACTGTTTGGTAAAAAAAGTTTTACTTAATAATGATTTTTCTCTTAATGCAGAGGAAGTTTTAAGTGCGACGAATGCAGACACACGTATTATTTTCATCTGTTCGCCCAACAACCCCACAGGAAATGAATTTGAGCCGGAGGAAATTGAAAAAGTACTCAAATCATTCAAAGGCATCGTTGTTTTAGATCAGGCTTATGCCGATTTCAGCGAAAAAACAAAATGGAGAAACCGCATAGGCGAATTTCCAAACCTTGCTGTTTTGCAAACTTTCAGCAAAGCATGGGGAATGGCTGCTCTAAGGGTAGGGATTCTTTTCACCAATCCCGAAATCATAAACATATTGATGCGCATTAAACTGCCTTACAATATGAATGAGCTCACGCAGCAAGCAGTTTTAGATGCCCTTAAAGATCAAAATCGTGTACAAAACTGGATACAATTTATCAAAACTGAACGAGCAGAATTAATTGAAGTGCTTAAAGATCTTTACATGGTTAAGGAAGTATTCCCAACTGATGCCAATTATGTATTAGCCCGGTTTAATAATGCTGAACTGGTGTATAACACTCTCAAAGAAAAAGGAATAATAGTACGCAACAGAAGCCAGCAACCTCTTTGCGAAAATACGCTGCGTATCTCGATTGGCACCCCGGTAGAAAACAATACTTTATTTGAGGAACTTAAAGAAATAGACAACAATTTAAAAACAAAATAAAATGCAGAAAATACTATTCATAGATCGCGATGGGACTCTTATTGAGGAACCTCCAACTGACTATCAAATTGATGCATTGGAAAAGTTTACATTAGTTCCTGGAGTAATTTCAGCGTTGAAGCAAATTGTCACAAAAACCGACTACTCACTAGTAATGGTTTCCAATCAGGACGGATTGGGCACCAGTTCCTTTCCGGAAGAAACTTTCACGCCTTATCAAAACTTGCTCATCGATATTTTATCCGGTGAAGGAATTACATTTGATGCCATACACATCGACCCATCACTTCCCGAAGAAAATAGCCCTAACCGCAAACCTGAAATTGGCATGCTCAAAGGTTATTTCAATGGACAGTACAACATAGCGGAGTCATACGTAATTGGCGATCGCTTTTCAGATGTGCAATTGGCAGAAAATTTAGGTGCGAAGGCCATCTTTTTCAACACAAAAAGCAAAGAAAGCGCCGAGGCAATTAAGTTACAAACAACTAATTGGCAAGAGATTGTAGATTTTCTTACCACAGAAAGTCGGAAAGCTGCCATTCAGCGAAAAACCAAAGAAACAGACATCTCAATTTTTCTAAACCTTAATCGTTTTGAAAATCCGAAAATTGAGACTGGAGTTGGCTTCTTCAACCACATGCTTGAGCAAATTGGTTACCATGGAAATTTACAATTGGAAATAAATTGCAAAGGCGATTTGGAAGTTGATGAACACCACACCATTGAAGATACTGCTTTGGCATTAGGGGAAGCATTTGCCAAAGCATTAGAAAACAAGAAAGGCCTTAATCGATACGGCTTCACTCTCCCCATGGACGAATCAGTAGCTACTGTAGCCATTGATTTTGGTGGTCGCCCCTATCTGAAATGGGATGTAGAATTCATCCGTGATACAGTTGGCGAAATTGATGTAACGCTTTTTGAACATTTCTTTAGATCATTTGCCCAAAATGCAGCCTGCACTCTTCATATTGAAGCACGCGGAGAAAATGACCACCACATTATTGAAGGTGTTTTTAAAGCTTTTGCAAGAGCTGTTCGCATGGCAATTGCCAAATCAGACGATGGCGTTTTACCCTCATCAAAAGGAAATATTTAAAAGGAATAATTATGAATGTAGTAATTATAAAATACAACGCAGGAAACATTCAATCGGTAGATTTTGCCTTACAAAGACTAGGTATTCAAGCACAAATCTCCAATGATTTTGCCGCCATACGTTCCGCCGACAAAGTCATTTTCCCGGGTGTAGGCGAAGCCTCATCCACCATGAAATATCTACGCGAAAAAGGTTTAGACAAACTCATTCCCGACTTAAAACAGCCGGTTTTGGGTATTTGCCTTGGCATGCAGCTAATGTGCAAAAGCTCTGAAGAGGGAAACACTCAAACACTGGGTATTTTCGACACGAAGGTAAAAGAATTTCAACCTCAACCGGGGATTAAAATACCACATATGGGATGGAATGATGTAACGGCCAATAAAAGCAACCTTTTTAATGTACTCGACAAACAGTATGTGTATTTCGTGCATAGTTTTTACGCCCCACTCTGCAACGAAACGACACTGACCTGTGAATACGGTGAAAAGTTTACAGCTGCTATGCAAAAAGACAACTTTTACGGCGTGCAATTTCACCCTGAAAAGAGCGGCGAAGTAGGATCAAAATTTCTCAACCAATTTTTACAATTATGAACACACAAATAATTCCCGCAATAGACATTATTGATGGCCAATGCGTAAGACTCCAACAAGGAGACTTTGAGCGCAAAACTCAATATGGGTTAAATCCATTAGATATAGCAAAAGACTACGAAAGAAAAGGCTATGAAATGCTTCACGTAGTAGATCTTGATGCAGCCAAAGACGATGGAAAAAACAATCAAAGCACCATTCGGGAAATTGCATATAATACCAACCTTAAAGTAGATGTGGGAGGCGGTATCAAAACGACTCGTCAGATTGAGGAGCTTCTTGAAAGTGGAATTAATGCTGTAAATATAGGTAGCACTGCAATAAGAGATCCAAAGCTATTTATCAAATGGTTAGCAACATTCGGCAATGATAAAATTTGGTTGTCTGCTGATGTCAACAAAACTAAAATAGCAATTAATGGATGGCAGCAAAAAACAGAAATTGATCTATTCGATATACTCCGGGAGTTTCAAAAATCAGGATTAAAAACGGCTGTTATTACATCTATAGATCGTGATGGAATGATGCAGGGCCCAAACATTGAACTTTATACACAAACCATGAAGCTTTTCCCTAAATTAAATATCGTAGCCAGTGGTGGCGTTACTTCAACGGCTGATTTAAAACAGCTTGGTGCTATTGGTATATCGCAAGCCATTGTGGGCAAAGCTTTGTACGAATCAGATGTGTTTCAAAATATTTCAAAAAGTAAAATCTAAAAAACATACAAAAATGCTTACAAAACGAATTATACCCTGCCTTGATGTACGCAACGGGAAAACCGTGAAAGGCATCAATTTCAAACAAATTAAAGAAGTGGGCGACCCTGTAGAATTGGGAAAACTATACAGTGCCTCAGGAGCCGACGAACTTGTTTACCTTGACATTACTGCCAGTCAGGAAGAACGCAACACTTTCCCGGAACTTGTTCGCCGAATAGCAAAAAATGTAAACATCCCATTTACCGTAGGTGGAGGCATTAAAACCGCACTAGATGCAGCTGCGCTGCTTCAAGCTGGCGCCGACAAAGTCTCCATAAACTCAGCAGCCCTCTTCAACCCGAAACTCATTAACGATATTGCTCTAGCTTTTGGAAACCAATGTGTAGTATTAGCCATCGATGCTAAATTAGAAGACGGACAGTGGAATGTGTACGCCAAAGGAGGCACGCAACGCACTGCCAAAGAACTTTTCAGCTGGGCTAAAGAAGGGGTACAACGTGGTGCAGGAGAAATACTTTTCACCTCTATGAATCACGATGGAACCACAAACGGCTATGCCAACGAAGCCTTGAAACAACTTACTGAAACCG
>PKTE01000224.1 GCA_002869335.1 Salinivirgaceae bacterium
ATTAACTCTTTCAAGTTTAAATAGGCCTCTTTACTATCTAAAGCATTTTTAAATATTTTGGAAATCATCACAGAATCAGGATTCTGCGCTACGGATACTACCGAGAATGCAATTAAAAAAAAGTTTGTTAAAAAATGTTTCATCCGTTTATAATTTTGATTTTTAATGGTTGGATGGAGCTCGCCATGATGAGTCAAATTCCAGCCACACATTGTTTTCAATTTCATTATAATCATGGGGGGTGTGTCAAAAAATTTGTCATGGCTCGGTTCATCTTTTTGGTTTTAGGATTAATAGGGTTACGTTAAAGGGGTTTTATCATTTCATATTGTTTACCTGATATCTTCAAGTTTATGCTATTGAGAAATTCACAAAGGGAATTACAGTCAGGATCGGTATTAATGACCTTTATTCTGTCTGTTATTAATTGTTTAATTGCATTTTGTAATAATACAGATGCCAAACCTTTCCTACGATGATTCGGATGAACAGCAATTTGTGTTATATCGCCACTTTCAGGTTCAAAAAAACAATAGCCGACAAGCGTTCTATCTCTATAAACACAAATATTATCAAAGGTATTGTAGCTTCTTTGAATGGAATCAAAACTATTTTGCCACGAAGGTAAAAAGTCACAAAAATCATGTAAATCTGTAGTCAGAAGATCACTGCAATGGGCAAAAACATATCCAACATTTTGAATCCCATTTTTCAATACCAACTTATCAAGTTCTGAATTATAATAGTTAAATTCTCTTGTGACCTCAAATCCTAGATTTCGGTAAATTTTATAAGCTCCTATATTGTGTTGAAGCACTTCTAAAAGATATTGTTTAATACCAGCTTCCTTTAAATGTGGAATTGAATAATTAAAGATGTCTGATGCCAAACCTCTACCTCGATATTCTTTAGTGGTTCCTGTACCGGTATCATATGCCGTTGGAACGCCATCAAACTGTCCAATTCCATTGAATGTAAATGCAACTAAATTCCCGTTATCAAAAGCACCGAAAGATAGTTCCGAATCAAAACCTCTTCGGACGAGCATATTTTCCAACTGGTTCATATCTAATTGCATTTCATAATCGGCAAATGCATTTTGAAATGCGGTATACAGCTGTTCAATTGTTAGTCCTTTGAGTGATCGTAATACAATCATAATCCACTATTTTATAATTGCGTTTGTTTTAATACCTTTTATTAAAAGCCAGCTTCCACATATTAATTCAAAAAGAAAACTTGGTAACGTTAGAGACATTAAATTCATTCCCTCTGTTGTAATTGACAATAAACTATAGATAAAAATTGAGGCAAATGAGATAATTCCAAAGACTGAAATCCATCGCGGTATTAATCGCGATTTATATAAAAGCATTGAAAATATTACCATTTCAATCCCTAGAAAGAACATGGGTATTGCATTTAGTATATCATGTTGATTCAATAGAAAACCAGCTAAGGTTTGAAAATCTTCGGAAGTTGATATCATTTGATAAGCTAAAAATGATATCAATGTTACTGTTCCTACCAATAATGCTTCGATGCATTTTAAAACAAAAGCAAACATGGCCAATTTCTCATTTACGTGCCGTAGCAAGAGATATAAACTATATCCAAGCAAGACAAGACCAATAACCAACATTAATTCCATAATTATTCCAGCATTGAATATTCCTTTGGAATAGATGACGTTGGTTGCTGTAAGCAGATTATCTCCCTGAACGAATAGCTTTGATTGAATAAAAACATAAGACAGGGTGGGAATTAGTAAATTGAACAGGAGGGTTATTCCTGCAAGTTTTACTATACTTTTGGGTTGTTTAAGGGTATTCATTTTAATTAATTTTATTAAGATTATTTAATTCGTGAAAGAATAGCAGTTAGAATTAGTCCGAGACCTAATCCGCCGATTAAGCATCCTACAAATAAGAGTGCTGATGTTTGTAAAAAGAAAAAACCAGCTCCTAGTCCAAGCAGAAGGCCTCCGCCTGTTGCCCATGAACTTTTGTCGTTTTGATTGTTTGTTTTTGTCATTTTAATGTCCTCCATATTAGTTAATATTAAGTTCTATTTTACGTTTCTATTATTTAAAATAAGCCATACTTCAATACAATTTGCCCGGTAAATCCACTCAAATCAGAGCCTGAAATAAAGTCATAATTAGAGTTTTCCGCATCTTGATACGGTGCACCGGCGTCATAGTTAATGTTGGTTACCAGTCTGTAAGTGGCTCCTACACCTAATCTGAAATTATTTGTAATGTTTAATACAATGTTGGCGCCTGGTTCTAGCATAAAACCACTGTCACCAGTGTAAGCAATTGGATCATGCTCTTCTGCATATCTTGCTACATCATTATAGACCATGCACGAACCAACGGTTGCTTCAGCAGTAAAATGCAATAGCTTACTGGAAGCGAAAATGTATTCGAAAAAAGCTCCGCCTCCGATAAATCCTACATTTATGTTATATAATCCAGCTGGTTCTATTGGATTTGAAAGCATATTGAATTTACCTCCTAAAACCAACCGATTATTGATGATCCAGCCTCCCTGAAACCCAAGAAAAACTCCGGGTTCATTATTTATTGGGCCTACTTTAGCCACAGTTGCTCCATAAACCCCATTTTTAATTGGAATTTTAAACAGTGTTTCATTTTGTGCACATACTGTAATTGAAATAAGTGCAAATACAATTGCAAATAGTTTTTTCATGGTTTTAAGTTTAGGTTATTGAAAAATGTACACTACGAAAGTATGGTTATTGAGCTTGCATGCGTTATTACTTATGATTCCAAGATTATAAAGTTTGATGCTTCCATAAAAATTATGACTCATTTATATAAATTATGGTGTATTCACTAATTCTAAAAAGCGAAAATTTCAGAATATCAATTATGATCTCTTTAATCTTTTTTCATCAGAAACCATTCATAAGTAGATTTGAATACCCTAACATCCATCTCATTATACAAACTAACATCCACTTTAAGCAATACTCGACCTTTTGCATCAAGCTCTGAGATAGTTTCTGAAACAGAATTGTCACGTAATTCTACCATTGAAAATACCGAGCCTGTAACAGGTTTTGAATATTTAACCTGGGCACTTCTCAAAACCGGCATAACACTTTCAGTGTAATCTTCAAATAATCTAAGCAGATGCTCACCACTTGCAGCCTCAGCAAGAGCAAACATGGCACTTGCATGCATAGTGTTTAAGTGGTTAAGAAGATGTGCTTTGAGTTCAAGCTTAAAAATATAGGGTTATTGATCCTCAGCCTTTTCAATTTGAATGTGTTTATTGAAAGGTAAACTTAATGTATTCAACATATTCTATTTCGATTTAACTTTGCTTTTAATTTAATATGTGGCTTATCTCTTTTGGCCATTGCACACTTCCCTTTTTGTAAAAGCAGTATTTGCATACCCCGGAATCAATAGTAGATACTTGTTTAAGTCCCACTCCTAGAGCTTCGGCTGCTGTAAAATCGAAAAATGTGCAATAGGGCTTGATATCACCTTCACCAATTTGTTCCCAAAAAGCAACCATCTGGCAATTGCGCGTTTCAACGCTCATGGCAAAATCATCTTTTTTAGATCCGTTGATAACTTCTGTAGGCCAGCCATTGGCAGAAATTGTTCGGGCTACCTTTTTTAGGTATTTACGCATGAATCCGCTTAAGTATATTTTACCACCAAATTTCCTGGCAAAACCCGGAACCTTTGCTGCTGCATCTCGTGTGGTTTCAATATTAAACCTTACAAAT
>PKTE01000303.1 GCA_002869335.1 Salinivirgaceae bacterium
AAGCTGTCACAAAAAATGCGGAATCAACTCCGCATAGAGATTGAAAGAGATGCCCTTTTTTTTGCTGTAGCTGACGTTGATCAGGAGACCATTGATGAGATCAATATTTTAAATGCCTCTTTTTTGGCCATGCACCGTGCGTTGGATCAGTTAAAAAAAACTCCGGAGCATATTCTGGTAGATGGAAATCGCTTCAAACCATACAAGGAAATTCCGTACGATTGTATTATAAAAGGTGATGGAAAATACCTGTCCATTGCTGCCGCTTCAATTTTAGCTAAAACTTATAGAGATGATCTCATGATTGAACTTCATGAGAAATATCCGGTGTATGATTGGCACAAAAACATGGGCTACCCAACACAAAAGCATCGCGATATGATTCAAGTTCACGGCATTACTCCTCTTCACAGAAGATCATTTAACCTCATTGACAGGCAGCAAAAAATAGAATTCCCAGAATAATTCGCTCTGTGCCTGATTACCTATTCTTTTTGGATTTTGATTATTGGAATTTGTTACTTTGTGAAAACACCATATACAACTTAAAATCATGTGATTCCGTTGGCACTTCCGGCACAATTTGTTCGTCGAAGCAAACACCAATTAATATGACATTGAGCTGATGTTTGGCTAAAAAACGGTCATAAAACCCTTTTCCGCGTCCTAATCGATTGCAATTTGAATCAAAGGCAACACCTGGTATAATTATAATATCCGGTCTGGGGTTTTGAATAGCTTCTCCCGTTGGTTCAGGAATGCTAAATCGTGGATCGGGCTGCATATTTTCAATCCCTGTGAATTCCCTAATAATAAGTTCTTCTCCTTCAATAACCGGTAGAAGTATTTGTTTCTCTCCAGCCCATTTTTTAATGCACTCGTGTGTTAGAATTTCATCTGAAAGAGACCAATAATGCATTATTATATTCGCATTTTTAAACTCAGGTAGGGTTTCAATTTTGACAAAAACAGCATCGGCTTGTTGCTTTTTGACATTTTCTGACAACTCCTTTACTCGTACACGAACTTGTTTGCGAACTTCTTTTTTCTTTGCCTGCATCATGGATTATAACCTGATTGAAGTAAAATCTTTTGATAGTCATCATTAGCCATTAACTCTGGAATAGTTACTTCCCCATTCTTTTTCATATAAGAGCGTACAATTTGCCAACCAATCCACTGACCAACTCTACCTGGGCTATCCTGACCAAAAGGTCCGGTAAATGGGGCATCCGCAATGAAACGCCTGATCTGCATCTCTTCGCTATCAAACAGTATCTTTTTATCCATCATATACAACCAGATGTCATCTTCTGACTTTTCACACCAAATGATGTCGTTTTTTGTATAAGCTATTTTACTACTATCCGGATCATTAGGGAAAAGTGCATCCATCATGTATAGGATTTTACCTTGATAAATCATATTCGACACCAAATTATCTATACTGTCATTAAACGGAAACTCTGTATAAACCCATCCTTTAACAGCTTCATAAGGCAAAACTGCAGGCTCCATTCTAGTGCGCAAATATTTTGATAACTGCAGTTGATCGTAAAAATGAGATTTTGATCCTAGAAACTTATCTACGCCAATGGCCAAAACATCATCTGCAACTACAATTGATTGATTGAAGCCTGATATCATTAAATATACATTAGGAATAGGCTTTTGTGGAAAATAATAGTGATAATGCTGAAATGCACTCTCTATTTTTTGCTTATAAGGTTCAAAATCATCATATAAGTCCATGCTTTGCTCATAGGCATTTCTTATATCATAATCAGATAAAAAAAGCGACATCAAATCGTTAAAATCCCTGCTATAAGGTGAACCTACTTTAATTACTTTTTGAGCATATAGTTCGCTAAAATCCGGATACTCAGAAAATATCTTGTATACATTTTTCATTAGCGTATCGGGATGAGATGAAAAAAGAAGACTATCAAACCTTATTACATCAAACTCAACAGACACATCATTTACATCTATATCTAATCGATTCGATGAACAGGCATTAATCAAAGTACTAACGCACAGCAACATAAAAGCAAGTTTCAATAGTTTATTCATTTTCATTTTATTTTTATACAAAAAAACAAAAAATATCGTTCTTGGACTATCATTATCTTTTTTTAATGAAAATATGGAATTTTCGCCAGTTATGTGTTATTTTACAAATAGTCAACAAACATTAACCTTATTCATAAAAATATGAAATACCTGGTAACCCTTATAATGATTATGTTTGCTATAAGTCTTTATAGCCAGAAACAAAAAAAATATTCTTTTGGATTCGAAGTTGCACCTAACGTAAACTGGGCTGTTAGCAACACTAAACGAGTTGAAAACAACAGTGCACAATTGGGAATTAAATACGGATTGCGTGGCGACCAGTTTTTTGGAAAAAACTATGCAATCACCTCAGGTTTAATGATTTCCCACTCTGCAATCAACCTACATTATGATTCAATTAATCTAAAAACTGTTGACAACGACTACGAACTTTTAGATTCTGATGTAAAATACAACTTTCAATACTTTGAATTGCCTATAGGAATGAAATTCCAATCAAATGAAATTGGTTATTTCAAAATACTTATTGAAGGAGGTTTTATTAATGGCTTTCAAATTAGAAGTAAGGTCTCAAGCGACGAACCTGATATCGACAAAGAAGAACTGAAAGAAGGAGTAAATCTCTATTCGCTGTCCTACTATTTTGAGGGTGGTGTAACCTACTCTTTAGGCGCTCAAATTGCTTTAAAAGGCACTTTGTTTTTCAGCAGTGGAATAAATGATATTACATCTGATGACAACAGTGAGGGCGACCGAATTACTCAGAACAGTGTTGGTATGAAAATTGGATTGGTTTTTTAACCTAAACCATACCCAACATCAGAAAATATAAATTCAAAATATCCATAGATGAAAATTGCGATTGCGCAACATAACTACCATGTAGGTAACATAACTGCCAATACTAAAAAAATTATTGAAAGTATTGAAAAGGCCAAATCTCAATCAGCTGATATTGTGATTTTTTCAGAACTTGCCATTTGCGGATATCCGCCCCAGGATCTATTAGAGCAAAAAGGGTTTATTGAATTGTCTCAAAAAGCTATCAACAATATTTTAATACATACACAAGGCATCACTGCCATTGTTGGAGCACCTAGCATAAACAATGCAGAAGAGGGGAAACGATTATACAATTCTGCTTACATTTTACAAAACGAGCAAATCAAAAAAATTGTACACAAAAGCTTATTGCCCACATACGATATTTTTGATGAATACCGTTACTTTGAACCAAATGACATTCCGGAAACAGTTGAAATAAACGGACATCCTATTGCAGTTACAATTTGTGAAGACATATGGGAAGAGCAACCTGTAGACCAGCCATTTGCTCAATCGCGCCTCTATAAAAAGGCTCCAATGAAAAAATTAATTGCAAACCAGCCGGAACTAATAATAAACATTGCAGCCAGCCCATTTTCATACAACCAGGAAGAAAAACGGAAAGACATTCTGAGAAGAAATGCTTATGAATATCAACTCCCATTAATTTATGTAAACCAAATTGGCTCCAACACAGATATCATTTTCGATGGTGCATCAAAAGTGGTTAATGATAATGGTGAAATTGTTGCCCAATTAAAACGTTTCGAAGAAGATTTTCAAATTTTCTCACTTCAAAAAATTAATAAAATTAAGCCCATAAAAGCATATGAGGGTGACTCACGAATTAAGCAAATTCATGATGCTTTAGTATTAGGCATTCGAGATTATTTTCAAAAATCGGGATTTAAAAAGGCTGTTTTGGGCTTATCTGGAGGAATTGATTCTGCGCTAGTAGCAGCTTTAGCAGCAAAAGCCTTAGGAGGTGAAAATGTACATGGCCTTCTTATGCCATCAAAGTTTTCATCTGACCACTCTGTAAAAGATGCTGAACAATTAGCTATAAAACTGGGTATGACATATAATATAGTCCCCATAAAAGACATTTATTCCAGCATTAACGAAGCAATGAAACCGGTTTTTCCTACTGATAACCAATTTGATGTAACAGAAGAAAACATGCAAGCCCGTTCAAGAGGATTATTGCTCATGGCATATTCCAATAAGTACGGTAATATGCTGCTTAATACATCTAACAAAAGTGAGGCTGCAGTAGGTTATTCTACGCTTTATGGTGACACTAATGGAGGCTTGTCACCCATTGGCGATGTATATAAAACAGATGTATATAAATTATGTGAATACATCAACACAACAGAAGAAATTATTCCCTGGAATACCATCAATAAACCACCATCAGCAGAACTTCGTCCGGATCAGCAAGACTCTGACAGCTTACCAGAATATAATGTGCTGGATAAAATACTATTTGAATTCATTGAGCGCAAGCAATCTGTTGATGACATTATAACACAAGGTTTCAAAAGTGAAGATGTAAAAAAGGTCACACGTTTGGTAAATACTAGTGAATACAAGCGATTTCAATTTCCGCCAATCTTGCGCGTTTCATCTAAAGCTTTTGGATTAGGTCGTCGTTACCCAATTGTGGCAAAGTTTGAATAATATAAGTTCCAGGTTTCAGGTTAAAAAGTTTCAGGTTGAAACGTTTCAAGTTTCAGCTTTGAAGCCATAACCCAAAACTCGGAACTCGGAACCTGAAACTTAATCATTTCCCGGAAGCTTCAAAAATAGTTTTGATGGTGTAGATCATGATTTTGAAATCCACATAAAGTGACATGTTTTCAATATAGATAATGTCGTATCGAAGTCGTTCAATCATTTCATCTACATTTTCGGCATATCCATATTTTACCTGGCCTAGTGAGGTAATGCCTGGACGCACTCGTAGCAAGTGATAATAATGTGGTGCTCGTTCAACAATTTGATCGATAAAGAATTGCCTTTCGGGTCGTGGTCCCACCAATGACATATTACCAATTATTACATTAAAAAACTGCGGTAACTCATCCATGCGGGTCTTGCGTAAAAACTTACCTACCGATGTTATTCTGCTATCAGACTTGTTGGATAATTGTGGCCCATCCTTCTCGGCATCCACTACCATTGATCGAAACTTATAAATAGTAAATGGTTTTCCAAATCGGCCAATTCTTGTATGTGAATAGAAAATAGGTCCTTTTGAATTCGTTTTAACTGCTATGGCAATACCAATGTAAACAGGAATAAGAATAAGCATTGCAATAAATGATAAGGTCACATCCAGAAACCTTTTTACGTTTTCCTGCCAAGGAGGCATCAATTCATGAGTAACTTCTAATAATGGTATACCATAAAGAGATGTAGTATTTACATTACCAGTAAGAATATCATACAAATCTGGTTGCATTAAAGTACGTGTATGCAACAATTCTAACTTGGCAATTACCCTCTCAAGCTTATTTTTTTCCTGATAATCTAGCGCAATAATTACCTCATCAATTTTTTGCTCCTGCACAATTGTATTAATATCATCCATTGAATTTCCCAATTGTGGGAGATATTTTTCTAATGGCGGATTATTTTGTGGTTCAACAGCAATAAACCCTACAAATTTATTACCGCTGGATTTAGGTTTTCCATCCAATTCAGAAATAAATTTAACTGCTTTCTCCTGCGCCCCAATAATCAACGTTCTAAAATATAACTTCCCGTTTCGTATTTTACGTATAGTTGAGCTGGTAATAAAAAGACGAGGAAAGTATGTTATTAAAGATTGAAGCGTAAAAAGTGTAAAAAATGAGTTATAATAATTCTTATATGATGTAATATAATCATCCAAAATTAAGAAGAAGAACAAAATAACTGATCCCACAAGAGTCAACTTGAACGTAGCTGCTAATTCCTGCAGCCTTGATTTTCGCATTAGATTACGATACTCTCCAGCGAAATAATACAATCCTACCCAAAACAATGGGATAACGGTTAGTCCAAGAAAAAAGGTTGTATTATTAAGAACATCAAAACTATTAAGGCTAATATTCTCAACAAAAACTTTACGATACGAATAGAATAATCCCCAACTAATAGCAGCTGCAAAAAAATCGGAAATTATATATTTAAGTGCAAGTATACGTGTCTTCATAAAGTCCTAATCATGAATCAGTTTAATGTTATCCAGATAAATATATTTAACCTCATCCTCGGTATTGTACGCTCCAAATAAAAATTGAAATCGATTTATTATATTATCATAATCTGAAATGAAATTAGAGAGGTAAATATAAATATGTTGCCATTCATCGGAAGGTAAAAACTGATATAAACGGTTATCTCTAATAACTCCTGTTTCTAGGTTCTCGACCCTCCAGGCAAGTTCAAATGGAATATCTGATTTAAATGATAATTCAAGATATACATCACCAGAGTTTGGTAGATCAAATTGCTGAATGGTTTGTATAGAAAAAAGTGAATCAGGACCTATACCAACCACTCCAACTTTAGGAGTTGTAGCATCAGAAACGGTATCCGTTTTTGTTAAATTCAACGTAGCAGTATCATGAGGTTCAAAAGACAAAGCTATTGTCTCAAAATCCTCTGTCCAGGCAAAATCAAGCCCCGTTTTATATTGTGAGACCGGCGAAATAACTGTAGTTTCACCTTCTTTCAAATTTACTTCAGCTTCCCACTCCTGGTAAAAGGAGTAAAATCCTCGTGTTACAGCAATTCCATTCACACGAATTCCGGGACGAACAGTAACAGTTACATTACCAGAATAAAGCACAGGAAAGTGCGCAGGCAAATCATAGGATCCTACTAGATAATCATTTACATAAACCCAAGCATCTGTTACCTGACTATTATCTTCATTAATAACTATATCATTAATTTCAATGTAGGCTGGTATTTGTTCTTCAGGATTTATTATATCACAACCAGATACTATAAACGCCACACTAATCGCTATCCAAAATCGTACTAACATTCTAATATTTAGTGTTTTATATGTCAACTTTACATTAAGCGAACAAAATCTGATGCAAAGAAAATAAAAATAATGGCTTTCTTACTGAAATTCGCCAAATTCCTTTAATGTTTTGTCCTGTCATTCATTTTATAGAACAACTCAGCCACAGCAGCACCTTGATTCAATTCAGCCATTGGCTGATTCATATATAACGCATCTAATTGTCGTTTTAATATTTCTGAATCATTAAAAAACTTTTTAAGAGGAGTTGAGACCTCAATAATTTGCTGCTGATCAAACACTTGTATCTGTGCAATCTTTTTTGTGTAATTTCCAACAATAACATTTACTTGTCGCCCTTTTAAGTTGGACAAAGAGGCATTTGCCATTTTAATTTGACCCGCCTCATCGGTTATTATATTAAAATGAGAACGGATATTAATGCAATCAAGAGAGATATAGCCAAAAAGTAAATACTTATATATTTCATTTTCAATATCTGACAATTCAGATACGGCATGAATCAATACATGATTGTTCCCAGCAGATAAATTAGGCAATATTTCATTTAGTACTAAAAATGGATTTATATTAAAAGTTACTACACTACCGGCTTCTTCCTGATAGGCCTTACATTTTAGAAATGCACTTTTAGAAAATGGCGTTTGCAGGTCAATAAAAACGCGATTAGCCTTTTTAATGGTGTGATAAAGTAAAGGTAAATTTGCAGTAGCATTGTTGCCAAAAAAAATCATATCGGAATGTTGCACAAGCTCTTCAACCGTATGAAATTCGTTTGACTCATTAGCATCAACAACTGTATTTAATATTGAAACAGGAGTATTAGCATAGAGTTTCTTAAGTTGATCCAACCTTTGATGAATATCTTGCTCATTTCCAATAAAACCAATTGCTTCCATTCTATTTAGTCTTTTCATAAAAAAAAGAATAATAGCGCAATACAAAAAGAAAAATCGGCAGGAGTTATTAACTATTTATGAGCATTCTCAAAAAAGAATTACACAATACCTTCTCTTAGTATATCATGCAAATGGATCATGCCTTTATAAACACCATCTTTAGCCACTGCAAGTTGAGTTATACTATTATCTTCCATTATATTAAAAGCTTTAATGGCCATGGCTTCAGGCTCAATGGTTTTAGGATTTTTGCTCATTATGTCGGCAGCAGTAACTGATGACATATCCATTTTATTTTGCATCATTCGGCGTAAGTCACCGTCTGTAATAATACCTAAAATCTCATTTTTCTCACTTACCACAGCTGCAGCGCCCAATCTTTTCTCAGATATTTCAAGAATAACCTTATCAATATGACTATGAAGTGAAACTTTTGGTTGAGGGTTGTTTTTATAAATGTCATTTACACGCATATATAACTTTTTGCCCAAAGATCCACCGGGATGGAATCGTGCAAAATCTTCTTCACCAAAATCACGATACTCAATTAAAGCAATCGCAAGCGCATCACCCATTACCAGTTGTGCTGTTGTGCTCGATGTAGGAGCCAAATTATTGGGGCAGGCTTCCTTTTCAACCGTACTTTTTAGGACATAATCAGCATTTTTACCCAAAAATGAATCCACCTCTGACACCATTCCAATTAAAATATTCCCGCGAGATTTAATCAAAGGAACAAGCACCTTAATCTCTGGAGTATTTCCACTTTTTGAAATACATATTACGGTATCGTGTTGTTGCACAATTCCCAAATCGCCATGTATGGCATCTGCAGCATGCATAAAAACAGAAGGTGTTCCGGTAGAGTTAAGTGTAGCCACGATTTTATTCGCAATATTGGCACTTTTACCAATTCCAGTTATAACTACGCGGCCTTCAGAATTATAAATAAGCTCAACAATTTTCGCAAAATCATTATCTAAATAATTGGCAAGTTTACTTATGGCATTCGCTTCGTGTAAGATAGATTGCTTAGCAATAGAAATTATTTCGGCAGGCGTACGTTTCGAATTCGTCATTTTGAGCACAGTTTTTGATATTATTAATCCGGAATTAGAGCAAAAATAGTTGTTTTAAGTGTACTGAGAATAAAAAAAACACATTCTTAAACAAAAACATCACACTACCACCTCTTTTTTTATCACCAATAAAGACATTTATATAGGATTTTTAGTAACTTAGTATAAGTAATTTGACAAATAAACTGGAGAATGGACAGAAACTACAGTGAACTTAGTGGTGCATTGAAAAAACATTTCGGGTTTGATACTTTCAAAGGGAATCAAGAAGAAATAATCCAAAACCTACTCAATAATAACGATACTTTTGTATTAATGCCAACTGGTGGAGGGAAATCTCTATGCTATCAGCTACCATCATTACTTCAAGACGGTACGGCTATCGTTATTTCGCCTTTAATTGCCCTGATGAAAAATCAGGTTGATGCCATGCGCAACTATGCTGGTGACGATAGTATAGCCCATTTTCTTAACTCTTCTCTCAATAAAACAGAGATGAACAAAGTTAGAGAAGATGTACTTAAAGGAAAAACCCGGTTACTTTACGTTGCTCCTGAATCATTAACAAAAGATGAGAATGTGATTTTCTTAAAAAAGGCTAAAATTCAATTTTTTGCTATTGATGAAGCCCACTGTATATCAGAATGGGGACACGATTTTCGCCCGGAATACCGCAGAATAAGGCCTATTGTAGAGTCTATTGGACGTGCTCCTATCATTGCCCTTACTGCAACGGCAACTCCTAAGGTACAACATGATATACAAAAAAACCTTGGGATGCTAGAAGCCAAAGTATTTAAATCATCATTCCGCCGGCATAATTTATATTATGAGGTACGCACAAAAAAAGATGTCAACAAGCAAATTATAAAATTCTTAAGAGAGAATGAAGGAAAGTCTGGTATCATATATTGCCTAAGTCGCAAAAAAGTAGAAGAATTAGCAGAAACACTTCGTGTAAATGGATTTAAAGCGTTGGCGTATCACGCCGGAATGGATGCAGTTACAAGGAGCGGAAACCAAGATAAGTTCCTTATGGAGGAGGTTGATGTTATTGTGGCTACTATTGCTTTTGGAATGGGTATCGATAAACCTGATGTGCGATTTGTAATCCATTATGATATTCCTAAAAGTTTGGAAAGCTACTACCAGGAAACCGGACGTGCAGGAAGAGATGGTGGTGAAGGGCTTTGTATATCATTTTACGCATATAAAGACATTCAGAAACTTGAGAAATTTATGCAAGGCAAGCCTGTAGCCGAACAAGAAATTGGAAGCCAACTGCTCAACGAGGTTGTAACTTATGCAGAGTCAGGCGTTTGTAGGGTCCAGCAACTGTTGAACTATTTCGGCGAAACTCTAACTGAGCCATGCGGCAACTGCGATAATTGCCTAAATCCAAAAGATACTTTTGAAGGAAAAGAACATATTGTAAAAGTTATTGAAACCATTAAAAAAATAAAAGAGGGTTTCAAAGGTGATTATATTGCCAAACTTATTGCTGGTGAAGCTGATTCAGCCATAAAATCATATAAACACCATAAGTCTCCATTATTTGGAATCGGTGACGAATTTGATTCACGCTTCTGGAATGGAATCATTCGCCAGGCCATTATTAAAAAACTAATCAAAAAAGGAATTGAAAACTATGGGCTTCTTTCCATAACTAAGAAAGGCGAAGAATTCTTAGAATCGCCATATTCTATCATGCTCTACAAAGAACATGAGTTCCCAGAAGGAGAAGAAGACGACGATATAAAAGTTGGAGGAGGAGGTTCTGCATCAGCTGACCCAATTCTTTTCAGCATGCTAAAAGATTTACGGAAAAATTTAGCTAAAAAGCAAGATATTCCACCATTTGTGATTTTTCAAGATCCATCACTTCAGGATATGTCTATCCACTACCCTATTACCATTGAAGAACTTCAAAATATGACAGGTGTTGGACAGGGAAAAGCCAAAAGATATGGTAAAGAGTTTATTGAGCTCATTAAACGCTATGTGGATGAGAATGAAATTGAACGCCCTGATGATATGGTGGTTAAATCAGTAGTAAATAAGTCCGGTTTAAAGGTTTACATTATCCAAAGTATCGATAGAAAAATTCCGTTGGACGATATTGCTGCAGCCAAAAACATGGAAATGGCTGATTTGATCAAAGAAATTGAAGCCATCGTATACTCAGGAACAAAATTAAATATAGCATACTACATCGACCAGGTAATTGATGAAGAACACCAGGAAGACATCTTTGCATACTTTATGGAGGATGCTGAAAACGAATCAATTAAAGATGCACTTGAAGAGCTCGGAGAAGATGTGTACAGTGAAGAAGATATCCGTTTGATGCGAATTAAGTTCTTCTCTGAAGTAGCTAACTAATAATTAGTCGTTGTAAGTATATAAAACACTGGGTTTTATATCAACTGAAGCCACTCAGGCCAGTTAACAAATCATTAACCACAATAAGGCCGATTCCTTTTAAGGTTTCGGCCTAAAATTTGCAATACACATTACAAAAAATATATTGCTATGTTAACAACATCGAACCCTGCATTAAATAAAAAAGTCTTCAACGACTCGATAGCTTCAAGAGGAGAAGCTACAATGACTGTGAACGGTAGTATAACAAAAACTGCTCTTATGGTTTTACTTACGGTAGCAGGAGCCGCATATACATGGAACAAGTTCATAGTGGCCGGACCCGAAATGGTTCAAGGATGGATGATAGGTGGAGCCATTGGTGGATTAATAGCAGCTATTGTAATTATTTTCAAAAAGAGTTGGGCTAAATTTATAGCTCCTGTTTATGCGGTACTTGAGGGTTTATTCCTTGGTGCCATTTCAGCATATTTTAACGCTATGTTTCCAACAGAAGGTATTGTAATGCGTGCCATCGCGTTAACTTTTGGCGTATTATTCGCCATGTTAATGTTGTACAGGGCCGGAATTATAAAACCAACTGAGAAATTTAAAGCCGGCGTATTAGCCGCAACCGGAGGTGTAGCGGTAGTTTACCTTATTACCTGGCTTGCTAATATGTTAGGTGCAAATATTACTTTCATGTACGAATCAAGTCCTCTGGGAATTGGCATTTCAATAGTAATTGTTATTATTGCTGCATTGAATCTAATTTTAGACTTTGATTTCATCGAAAAAGGCAGTCAGGCCGGCCTAAATAAAGACATGGAATGGTATGCAGCATTTGGATTAATGGTAACCTTAATTTGGCTATATATTGAAATTCTGAGACTACTATCTTTACTTGCAGGTAGAGATTAGATATATCACACCTATGAATGGAAGCCCGGCAGACCACCGGGCTTTTTTTTGTGCCCTTAATTTAGAATCGTCATAACGAGGAGCTTGACCACCGAAGCTTTAGCGTAGGTGGTAGCGACGTGGTGATCTCGATCAAGCTTCTACAAAGGTTTTCAGAGTTTAAGCTTGCACAAATCAAAAAAGTAGTTCGTTGCGTGGCTTTTAGCGTTGGGTCATTTGAATCGAAACGGTAGTTCGTTGAGTGGCTTTGCGGGTTGGGATTGAGCGAATCGAAACGAACGGCCATTTCGATTCCCACTTTTCCAACCCCACCAGCCACTCAATGGCCTGAGGAGCCTTGATTTGTTGCACTTTCCAATGTGCAATAGGAAGGAGGTTTTGTACAATGAGACACGCAAAACAAGAAAGACATTAAAGCTTAAATCCATCAACCTTCACACTAAAGTTTAATACATATTGTAATATAAGTAGTATCGGTTCCTGCGCGCTGGCGGTTCTCTCCTTTAGAGCCTGTCCCGATAAAATCGGGAAGAATCAGAGAGGTGCAGGCAGGAAAAAAAGAGACCACCTTTCGGTAGCCTCTTAATATTTTATGGACACGAGCAAAAAGCTCGCGCCAGCAACAAAAAAAAGCTGCCCTTTGCAGAGCAGCTTTTTGAATATTATTCAGAAATAAATGCTTATTCTTTCACGAAACGTGTAGTATAAACTTCATTTCCACTAATCACGCGTAAGATGTACATTCCATCGTTTACAGATGAAACATCGATACGGTTATTGTTAGTTTGCTCGCTCATTACAACTTTTCCGTCTAGAGAAAGAATTTCAACATTTGAAATGTTCTCAACACCTTTTACAAATACTTCGTTTTGTGCAGGGTTAGGATAAATTGTAATGTTGTTTACGTTTGCTCCAGCAATACCAACACCTGTAGTAACTTCAATATTATCAACTTCCCAAGTAGCTGCATCAGTATCAGTAGAAGTATATTTGAAACCAACATAAACAGATGCTTCTCCAATATAATCATTCAAGCTAATAGGATCAACACTACTAAAGTCCCAACTATCACCAACAGGGCGATTTGTTACTGTAAGTTTAGTCAATGTTGCAGTTGATGCATCATCAACATAATCAGTCGATACATATACTTCTTGCTGCTCATCAATTGTTCCGGCATAATTAATAGCCTCTTCGAACATTAATGTAACATTATCATAATCTCCTGATAAGTCAAGCATTGGAGTAATCAACCAATCTTCGTTTGGTACATCTCCGTAACCAGACATTTTTGCATAACCATAATCGTCCCAATACCAACCATTGTCTCCAGCTAGGCTTTCAGCGTTCATCACACCAAGATCATAATAGAATGGCTCATAGAATGGGAATACTCCGGCAAATGGTTCGTATACTGAATATACAAGGAAATCTGTCACTGTCTCGTTTGACTCATCATCAGTAGCTGTAATTTTATAAAGAATTTCAGTATTTACAGCTTGAGCTGGAATAGCAGTTTCTGCTACCCAAGTATCTCCTGACTCAATTACCATATTGATTGATGTTAATGCAAACGCATTTTCACCCCATTCTAATACTGCTGAAGAAATTGTACCATCAGCATCTGTAATAGTTGCACGAATTAATACATCATCAGAAGATGAAGGCTGTGCAGGATCTAAAGTAATGTCAGCAATCTCAGGAGAGAAAGAAGGTATACCTTCTACAACATTTACATTATCTAATTCCCATGTACCTGCAACAGTTGTGTTTGAAGTATAAGCAAAAGCAATATATACAGTTGCTTCTCCTGCATAAGAAGAAAGATCAAATGCATCAACACTAAACCAATCCCAAGTGTCAGCAGTAGAGCGTCCTGTAATAGCTAGCTCTGTCCATGTAGCAACTGAAGGATCACCTGAACCAGTATAATCAGTTGAAGCAAATACTTTATGATTCTCTGCTACAGAACCGGTATAATTAATTGCTTCATCAAATGTCATATAAGCATTTGTTACACCTGAGAAGTCTAATCCTGGAGTGATTAACCAATCTTCATTATCATAATAAGATCCACCACTATAACCAGAAACATAAGCACCAGGAGCAGGTTGTCCGTATGATGATGTTTCCCATACTTGATCGCCAAGTGCGCTGTATGCGTACATGTCACCAAGGTTGTCATCATCAAAACCATTCATATAAGGTAATGAAACAACTGAAGGATCGCTTACAGTGTACATCATTTCATCAGTAGTTGTGCTTTCTGCATCGTTATCAACAGCAACTATTTCGTAATATACAACAGTACCATCAGCCTGAGCAGGAATATCTGTATCTGTTACATAAGTATCACCTGTACTTACAGACATGTTAATAGCATTATCTAAAGTACCTGAAGCAAGTCCCCAGTTCAATGTTACTGTAGCAATAGTTCCGTTAGGATCAACTACAGTTGCTGAAACTGAAACAGCATCAGTTGAAGTTACACTCATAGGATTTAACGCCACATTTGTAATAGCAGGCTCAGTTGGAGCTGTTCCATGCCATCCAATTCCAGAAAAATCATCCTGAGCATTCACAATCCATTCTGAATCGTCTGCATTTGTTCCGGCAGAAGCAACCCAGTCTGTATTTCCAATAATTACTTCAGGATATTTACGAACTAGTGTGTGATTTGCAGCAGCTTCAGTTACACCTGCTACATCCCAGATAACGTCTTCTGAAGGAACTCCAATAACATCAATTAATGATCCGTTATAGAATAAACCAACAGCATCGTTTCCATTGAAATAAGTTACTGTACTTGTTACGTCTGCAACAGCTAAAATTGCAGGATCTGCACTAGCATTGGCAATTACAAATACATCACCAGCAGCAAGTGTTCCAGTTAAAACTTCTTCTGATCCCCATGCACCATCACCATTAGATGATTTTTGCACTGAGAAACCAGTTAAGTCAAGTTCTGCACCTGTACCATTATATATCTCAACTGCTTTATTATTTGAAGAACCTTCAATGTATTCAGAGATAAACACAAGAGGAGTACTTGGAAGATCGGCAACTACAACTTCAAAATCAGCAGAAGTAGTAAGTGTCATTCCAGTTACAGTCGAAGCATTCAAGTTGATAGTTTCAGCCACATCATAAGTTAAACCTGTAATCACAACTGAAGATGTTCCATTAAGAATAGTTCCAGTTGCAGTTCCTGTAAGTGTTCCAGTTCCTGTGCTCAAATTAATTTGAACTTCAGTATCTTCAGATACAAGACCCACATCACCATTAACGTCTAAAGAAGTAACTTCTACATTAAACATTTGAGTAATGTAAGGAGAAACAGGAGTTACATCTGTAATAGAAAGCTGAGTAGCAACAAGGTAATCAATAACCTCATAACTCATTTCTTCAGAAGTAGTTACACCTGCATTGTCGTTAGTAGCAACAATCTCATAGTATACCATTGTTCCATCTGCCTGAGCAGGAATGTCACCTGAATAGGTATCATCTACAGCTGTCATTGTTACAGTGTTGTCCAAAGTACCTGAAACAGTTCCCCAATTCAATTCAACAGAAGTTAATGCACCCACATCATTGGTAACATCTGCAGAAACTGTTACAACATCTGAAGAAGATGGCTCAACTGGTGAAATAGCTATGTTAGCAATCACTGGGTTTAATGATACTATATCAGCAAGATCACGAGAATAAACTTGTGCAGTTCCATTATATTCTGCCACAAGAGCTGTAATATTCTGTGGTCCTGCAGGAATTGTTGTTCCTAAAATATCTGATTCTGAGAAACCAGTTCTGAAGGTAATAGTATTAGTACCATCAGTAATATCATAGTTTTGACTTGAGCCAAAAGTTCCACCTGCATCAGCAAAGGTCATATTTTCTAAAGTAACTAACTCCGACTCGTAAGCATCAACATCACCAGTAATATCAGTTACCAACACTGTTTGTGGAGTTACAGTATTACCTGTAGAAGTAGCTGCTCCAGGATCGGCAGTTGGAATAAATTGCAACACGCCATTATATGCGCTTAATGTACCAGTTACGCCTGTTAGACCATCGTATTGATTGTAAACAGTTGTAATTGTACCTGAATTATCATCAATTAAAATACCACCTGTTGCATCTTCAATATACTTTTGGTTTCTTGATGCACGTTGGTAAGTAATAACGGCTTCGCCTGTTAATTCATATACTGTTCCGTCTGTAGCACCTGCACGTAGAGTTGCAATGTCAGCAACTTGAGTTGCAGCAGCAACATCATAAGACATTTCATCAGTAGTAGTTACATTAGCATCATTGTCTTCAGCAACTATTTCATAATAAATAGTTGTACCATCAACTTGAGCTGGAATGTCTGTATCTGTTACGTATGTATTACCTGAGCTAACGCTCATATTAATTGCATTACCTAAAGTACCTGTTGCAGTTCCCCAGTTCAAAGTAACAGAAGAAATAGTTCCGTTAGCATCAGTTACATCAGCTGAAATAGATACAGCGTCACTAGGTGAAACCATATCAGGAGTCATAACAATATTCTCAATAACTGGTACAACAGGAGTTTCCTCAATTACAATATTGTCAACTTCCCATGTAGCAGCTTCTGAAGTAGTAGAAGTGTATTTGAATGCAATGTGAACTGAAGCTTCACCAGCATATGCTGATAAATCAACTACGTCAACAGAATACCAATCCCAGGTATTTCCAGGAGGACGGTTCGTAATTGTCAATTCTGTCCATGTTGCAGATGCTGGATCACCAGTTCCTGCGTAGTCAGTAGAAACTAGAACTTCTTGCTGATCAGCAATAGTTCCGGCATAATTGATAATTTCATCAAATGACATTTGAATAGCAGTAACTCCAGAAAAATCAATTGCAGGAGTTATCATATAATCAACATTGGCAAGTTGTGTTCCACTATAACCAGAGATTTTAGCATATTGAGAACCACCATACTCATCCCAGAACCAACCTTGAGCACCTTCTGCATCAAAAAGATACAAATCACCAAAGTCTGTAGCAAAGTCATTTGAGTATGGCAATGTAGCTGTAGCTGGATCAATAACTTCAATCATCATTTCTGATGTGTTGGTTAAGTTTCCATCATTATCTTCAGCAACTATTTCATAATAAATAACTGTTCCATCAGCTTGAGCAGGAATGTCAGTATCAACAACGTAGTTGTCACCTGTACCTACAGTCATATTAATCGCATTACCAAGGGTTCCTGAAGCAGTTCCCCAGTTCAATGTTACAGCTGCGATTGTTCCATCAGCATCCGTTACGTCAGCAGATACGTTAATAGCATCACTTGATGTATGATACATTGGTGTTGTAACCACATTTGCAATAGCAGGAACTTCTCCTACTGCTGCTTCGTCAATAGTAATGTTATCAATTTTCCAGTTTCTGTAAGAACCTGCATTATAATGATATTTGAAGGCAATGTAAACTTCTGCTCCATTTATAGCAGCAAGATCAACTTCACCAGAAGCCGTCCATGTTGAACTTCCAGAAGGCTGAGTATAAGTTAATTCAGTCCATGTTGCACCTGAAGGATCACCAATACCCGCATAATCCTCTGAATACATTAACTTAAGATAGTTATCAACATCATCTGATCCATAATTATACCATGAGTCGAAAGTAATTACTTCGTTAGCTTTTGCACTTAGATCAATAGCTGGTAAAATCATCCAATCTTCTTCAAGATCACCTGAGTTATACCCATTAATTGCAGCAGCCTGGTCTCCGCCATCATGATACCATTCTTTTGTGGCACCTGAAACGCTATATGTAAGCATAGTTCCCAAATCAGCATCAAATGTGGCTGTGAAAGGAACTGAAGCAGCTGGTCTTTTAATAGTTAAAACACCATTCACATTATTTGTTCCATCCCATGCGCCACCTTGGAATCCACCATACATATAAGGCCCTGAAAGATACTGGAAGCGACTTGCATAATAATATACTCCAGGACTTGAAATCTCAGCACCAAGGTCTAAAGCAAACTCATCATTATTTCCAGAATCTCCGCTATATGGGGCAACTACCCAATTTGTCCAAGTACTAGGGTCAGTATCTTCAGTACTATATCCAATCCAAGCATCAATTCCAGCACCAGGGTTACTACCATCAGCATTTGTAACACCATCCTCATAAGCTTGAGCATATACATTGTAAGTGTCACCAATTGTGATTGTACCTGATCCTGGCCACTGAAGATTGAACCAAGTTAAACCTGCAGGAGTTGTTCCAGCTGCAGTAGGAACTGGTGCATCAGTTTTATAATCAATATCAGCTCCTGAATTGGTATAAGGATAAATTTCAAAATTATATGTAGTACCTGGCTGTAAGTTAGCAAAAGAATATTGTTCTGTACCGTGAGCAACATTTACAACAGCTTCTCCATCACTTAAATCAGTATCATCAGTTTCCGGATTTGTATCAGTTGGTGCGGTAATAGTTCCAGTACTAGCCTTTAATAAAAATGCATCAGCAGGCTGAGCTCCGTCATTATCTCCCCATACCACAAAAATAGTCTGATCAACAGCACTATAAGTAGCTGCAAAACTTGTAACGTGGTTGGTTGGTTCTGGGTCAATAGTAACTACCTCTGGAGCAACACCAAAACCTGTAATATCATTTACAGGATCTGCACTTACTAATTCAAATCTTTCACTTGGATCAGTCCAGCCATCTAAATCTCCACTTGTAATACCAGATTTCAATTGAATATTTTGGTTATATGTAGCAACACCATTGCCATCCCAACCTGCACCTGGATCACCTGTGCCTGGGTCACCAAATACATCAACAATAGTTCCGTCTAATTTAATTACCAAAGCATCATCACCATTAAAAGTAAATGCATATTCATAATCCGGAGTTAAGTCAGAAGTTCCCACAACAATAACTTCTCCTGCTGCTAATGTACCAGTAGAAATTAAATAATCAGAAACTGGAGTAGCACCATTTGTTCCTTTTTCAATGTCCAGATTTGTCACTGAAAAATCAATTGTGCTTCCAGAAGTATTCCAAAGCTCTATGCCTTTAGGAATAGATCCGCTATTAGTCTCAATGTACTGACTAATAATGACTTGAGCCATCGCACCCGTTGCAGACCAAATAAAGGCTGCTACAAGCATGAGGGCTTTCATCGTAGTCGTTAGTTTTCTCATAATAAATTAAAATTTAGTTCGACATTTAGTTATTTTATTGTTTTGTTTTGTTTGTATATAGAGCCGTCAAGATTGTTTTTTAAGTTTATTTAAATATTAAATGGGTATTAAGTTTCAGATTAGTTTTTTCGTTTCAGATCGATAAACTTAAACGTAGTGCCTGATTTTTCATCCGTTAGCACCTCACTTTCGTGAATTGTTTCCCAGTCTTTCAATTTTAGGAATTCCAAATAAGTGTCGCAATCAAATCTTTCCATAACGTAGGTTAGGTAAAGCTTTGAAATCTCTGCATAAAAAAGATTATAAACCTCTGCACCCCCAATAATGAAGACTTCTCCCTTTAAATTGAGTTTTTCAAGGTCCCCGACAGAATTAATTACTGTTGCGCCTTCAGCACTAAAATTTAAATTACGTGTAAGTACAATGTTTTCTCTATTGGGTAGTGGTTTTTTGGGAAGCGATTCCCAGGTTTTACGGCCCATCACTATGGGATGCCCAGAGGTGAGTTCTTTAAAACGTTTTAAATCAGCTGAAATATGCCAGGGCATATCATTGTCTTTACCAATCCCTTTGTCAAGATCAGTAGCAACAATCATAGCTAACTCATAACTACGTTTCATACAGATACCTCCCCTTTAATATGTGGGTGAGCCTCATAATTCACAAGCTCAAAGTCTTCATATTTAAAATCAAAAATGCTTTTCACATCCGGGTTAATCTTCATTTTTGGCAAAGCATAGGGCTCTCTTTGCAATTGCATTTTAACCTGATCTATATGATTCGAATAGATGTGTGCGTCACCAAATGTGTGTACAAAATCACCTGGCTCATATCCTGTAACTTGCGCTACCATTAACGTTAAAAGAGCATACGAAGCAATGTTAAATGGCACACCAAGAAATAGATCTGCACTACGCTGATAAAGCTGGCAACTTAGCTTTCCATTAGCCACATAAAACTGAAACAAAATATGACAAGGTGGCAACGCCATCTGATCTATTTGCCCCACGTTCCAAGCTGAAACCAAATGCCTTCTTGAATCAGGGTTGTTTTTCAACCCATCAATAAGCTGTGTTATTTGATCAATATGTTTTCCGTCAGTAGTTGGCCAACTACGCCACTGATAACCATACACAGGACCAAGATTTCCATCCTCATCGGCCCACTCGTTCCAGATGCGTACGTTATTTTCCTTTAAATATTCAATATTGGTTGAGCCTTTTAAAAACCAGAGCAGCTCATGAATAATCGATCTTAAATGAAGTTTCTTAGTAGTTGTTACAGGAAATCCTTCTGAAAGGTCAAAACGAAATTGGTGTCCAAAAACAGAAATGGTTCCAGTCCCCGTCCTGTCTGACTTCTCTACGCCATTATCCAATACGTGTTGTAACAAATCCAGATATGCTCGCATATCGTTAGTTTAGTTTTTTATAAATGGGCAATAAAGTTACAAAAAATAAGGGGCAAAAGTGTTAAAAAAGGTTAAAATTGGGGCATTGTTGATATCTATTTGAAAACTATAGAAAATTTTCCTAAAAACTACAACCAACCCTTTCTTTTAAAGTAAATTAACATAACTCCGGCCACCAAAATCATCACTCCCCACATACCAAAATACCCATACTTGTAACCCAACTCAGGCACATACTTAAAATTGGTTCCATATACTCCGGCAATGAATGTTAAGGGTATAAAAATAGCAGCAAAGATGGTCAAGACTTTCATTACATCATTTGCTCTGTTTGTAACATTTGTATTGTAGATGTTTAATTGGTCGGCAACCATTGTGTAGTAAATCTCAACAGCATCCAGAGCCTGCGTAACAAGGTCATCTAAATCAGGAATATAGTGTTGCCTTGTGGCTTTTTTTATGAGGCCGGATTCCGACTTTTGAAAGCGGTTTGTTACTTCTTTGAGAGGTCTTATGTTTTTTCTGAAAAAAGCTATTTCTGTTTTATGTTTGAAAATAGCTTCAGAGAGCTTTTGTGTAGGGTGCAACAATTCCTTCTCATAATCTTCAATAATACGACCATACGCCTCAATATTAAGGATATAGCTGTCCACCAACGTATCCATAAGCGCATATGCAAGATAATCAGTCCCGGACTTTCTTATACGTCCTCTGCCATTTCTTAATCTGTACAATAAATCATCAAAAATCATGGTGGATTTTTCTTGAAAACTAATCAAATAGTCTTTCCCCACAACAAACGAAACCTGCTCAGCTTCAACAAGTTCGGTTTCTTTATTGAGTAACAAAGCTTTCATAATCACGATCAACTGATGCTCATCTTCGAAATAACGGGGTCGCTGGTCAGTATTTAAAATATCTTCAAGCGCAAGTGTTGAAACATTGAAAATTTCTCCAATTTTTTTGATGACATTTATATCATGCAGACCATCAACATTTATCCATTTAATAGTTCCAGGAACAAACTCTCCATTAAGATCATCAATGCTAATTTCTTGCTCATTTAATGTAGTTTCATTATAGGTGCGTAAGGTTATTTTAACCCTTTCTTGTTTCTTTTCACCCTGAAATATCAAGGAACCTGGCGATTGTCCGCGTGTTTTTTCCCTGTTCTTTAAAAATCTGGCCATGTTTTAATATTTAACAGCTTGAATTTAATATAAAACAAACAAAAATGCTAATTGTAGTGAGTTTTGAGTTGAGAGTATAGAGAGAAGAGCATAGAGCACAGAGCGAAGTGCAAAGGGCTGAGAACTGAGAGCATAGTGCTTAGTGCGCTGAGAAGAGAGCTAGGTTGGTAAACTATAGTTGATTGGGTTAGTTAAGTTAATTAGTTTATTGAGTAATTGAGTTGATTGGGTTAAAAACCTATTTAAATCCATTAAGAAGTTAAGAATAATTAAGATCCTCTTTTCACGGACTACTATTTGAAACACCTTTAACCCAAAACTGACATTAGGTTTCACCTAAATGACAATTCGAATAAAATAACTTAACGATCCAATATTGTTAATTATTCATAGATTAACGAATCCAATTCTTCACTAATCTTGGCTTCTTTATGGTTTGTTTTTATATAAAAAGGCAAGCATTTACTCCGCAGAGGTCTTCTTCATATCTTGCAAGAAACAATTAGCTGTAAATGAAATAGCCTCCTCGATGCCTTTCAGGTTGGTTTGTAGTGTTTCCTGAATTTTAGAATTATCATATAAAGTTTTCGTAAAGGCCGAAACAGCAGTATCTGAATTTATCTGTGCCGGGCGACGTGTAATTTTACTAAAGAAACCCATTACACGTGCAATAAAATACATCATCCAGGGCTGCGCTTCAAAGCGTGGACGACGAACACTAAGTTGGTCTGCCACCATATTGAAAAACTGCTTATAATTCAAATTTTCATTATTGAGTATAAACTGCTGATTTTTCACTTCACTAAACGCCAAATCTGCCATTATACGACAAACATCACGTACATCCACAAAGCCCGTGCTTCCTGTTGTGAAGAAAGGCATTCCTTTCCATACCGTTCTGAAAAAACGTGGGCTACCCTGATCCCATTCACCTGGACCCACAATTACTGTAGGGTTTACAACAACCGCATCTAATCCTTCTTCTACTCCACGCCAAACTTCTAACTCACCATAATGTTTAGAATTTCCATATACCGATGTTGGTTTATATTCAAAATGCTGATTATGCTCATTAATCATTGGACTGGTGCTTTCACCCAATGCCGCAATAGAACTTACATACACAAATTTTTTAACATTTGCATCCAACGCTGCATTTACCATATTGTGAGTGCCTTCCTGATTGATCTGCAAAAGCTTCTTTTTATCAAGCGGGGAAAATGAAACTAAACCAGCACAATGAAATACAATATCAGTATCATTACCCAAAGCATTATCGAGGGAGTATACGTCCGTCACATCGCCATAAGCATACTGAATTTGATCTTCAAAA
>PKTE01000304.1 GCA_002869335.1 Salinivirgaceae bacterium
AGCAATATTGAGTACAGTATCAAGCTGTGAAATTGTAATAAGTCGTTCAACTGCTGTTTGAAGACCAGACAGGATAAATACACCGTTGGCATTTTTGCACAAGCGGTTTGCTACAAGTATAGCACTTAAACCAGATGAATCACAGTAGCGCGCATTACTCAAATCTAGAATGATGTTTTTTTCACCATTTCCTGCTATTAGCACTAATTCTGATTTCAAAGATGGTGCAATGTGCGTATCCAGCTTGTCAACCATTACCTGAATTTCGGTATACTTGTCTTTCTTTTCTATTTTAAAATCCATAGGAGTTAAGAATTTTAGTTAAAAATACGACTTCCTTTCCAGTCAACCAAAAAAAATCAGCGGTTTACTCATCTTTTTTTGAGTCGTCTGCTGGTTTTTCTTCAGCTTTGGTATCCTTTTTTGTTGACTTACTGGACATTTCGTCTTTTAATGCAGCTAATTCAGCAATGTCACCAAGAGTAGTTTTTTCCAAATTATCTTTCAATTTTTTGGTTGCACTCTTAGTTGCTTTGCGTTGTGAAGCATTTTCTGCACGCTGATCGTCCTCAAAAATACGGCTGTGAGATACAATAATACGCTTAGCGTCTTTATTGAATTCAATAACTTTAAAGTTATTTTTCTCATCCATACCTACTTTACCACCATCTTCTTTCACAAGATGTTTTGGTGTTGCAAAACCTTCAACTCCATAAGGAAGTGAAACAACAGCACCTTTTTCAGTAAGTTCTGTAACTGTACCTTCGTGAACTGAATCTACAGCAAAAATTGACTCGAATACTTCCCATGGATTCTCTTCAAGTTGTTTGTGTCCAAGACTTAGACGACGATTGTCTTTGTCGATTTCCAATACAACAACTTCGATTTCAGCACCTATAGATGTAAACTCAGCTGGATGCTTAATTTTCTTAGTCCAAGAAAGATCAGAGATGTGGATTAATCCGTCAACTCCTTCTTCAATTTCTACAAATACTCCAAAGCTTGTAAAGTTACGTACTTTAGCTTTGTGTTTTGATTCAACAGGATATCTCTTTTCAATGTCTTGCCATGGATCTGGCTTAAGTTGTTTCATTCCTAATGACATTTTACGCTCTTCGCGGTCTAATGTAAGAATAACAGCTTCTACCTCATCTCCTACTTTTAGGAATTCCTGAGCACTGCGTAAGTGCTGTGACCAAGACATTTCTGAAACGTGGATCAAACCTTCAACACCAGGAGCAATTTCTACAAATGCACCATAGTCAGCCATAACCACTACTTTTCCTTTCACTTTGTCACCAACTTTAAGGTTAGCATCAAGTGAATCCCAAGGATGTTCTGTAAGTTGTTTTAGACCAAGAGCGATACGACGCTTGTCATCATCAAAGTCTAAAATTACTACATTTAATTTTTGATCTAATTCAACAATTTCCTCTGGATGAGAAATACGTCCCCAAGAAAGGTCAGTAATGTGAATTAAACCGTCTACGCCACCAAGGTCGATAAATACACCGTATGATGTAATGTTTTTAACTGTACCTTCAAGTACCTGACCTTTTTCAAGTTTGGCGATAATTTCTTTTTTCTGTTGCTCAAGTTCTGCTTCGATAAGAGCTTTGTGAGAAACAACAACGTTTTTGTATTCCTGGTTAATTTTAACCACTTTGAATTCCATTGTTTTTCCAACAAATATATCGTAGTCGCGAATTGGCTTCACATCAATTTGTGATCCTGGTAAGAATGCTTCGATTCCGAATACATCTACGATCATACCACCTTTAGTACGGCATTTGATGTAACCTTTAATAATTTCGTCATTTTCAAGCGACTGATTAACGCGATCCCATGAGCGAAGGGCTCTCGCTTTTTTGTGAGAAAGTTTTAACTGACCATCTCTGTCTTCTTGTGTTTCAACATACACTTCTACAGGGTCTCCAACTTTCAATTCTGGGTTGTAACGGAATTCGTTAGCATTTACAATACCTTCTGATTTGTACCCAATGTTGATAATAACTTCACGCTTTGTGATAGCTACAACAGTTCCGTCAATAACCTCGTTTTCGCCAATTGTTGACATAGTGTCATCATAAAGCTTTTCAAGCTCCTGGCGCTCTTCTGAAGAGTATCCATCAACTTCTTTTTCAAAGTTATCCCAATCAAACTCTTCTGTTTTTGGTGCTGAAGCAGCTACAGGCTTTTCCTGTTTTACTTCTTCGTTCTGCACGTTTTGTTCTTCTAAATTCATTTAATTAACTCTTTAAAAATTAATAAGTTAGACATTATTTATAGATATAATCTATGAGCCGACAAAATAAACCTTTTTTTTTCAGATTATCAAGTAGTTGAGTGTCTTTTTTACAATTAAAATTTAATTTTAATTATAAACACATATTTTAGTTGCAAAAACAAGGCCATTAAGCATACAAATTCCTTAAAACAAACTAATTATAATTAGAATAGATATTATTAAATAAAATGAAATAGATAATAATCTAGTAAATGCCTTAAACCATGAGATTTGTTGTTTTTTTAGAAAAAATATCTAATTATCTTAGCGCCATTATTTGAAATTAATAACTCGGAAACATCCGTATTGAATAAAATTAATAAACCATGAAAATATCAGTCGTTGGAACAGGTTACGTAGGTTTGGTTTCAGGAACTTGTTTCGCAGAAACAGGGGTAAACACAACTTGCGTAGACATTGACAAACAAAAAATTGAGAATTTAAAAAAGGGTATAATTCCTATCTATGAGCCGGGATTAGAGCCTATGGTTAAAAACAATGTTGAAAAGCAAAGATTGTTTTTCACAACCTCATTACCAGAAAGTTTAAAAGATACTGACGCAGTATTTATAGCTGTAGGTACACCTCCAGACGAAGATGGATCGGCAGACCTTAAATATGTACTTGATGTAGCAAGAGAGATTGGCGAAAACATGGAAAATTACATGGTAGTTGTCACAAAAAGTACTGTACCCATTGGTACTGCAGAAAAAGTGAGGAAAACTGTTCAGGATGCATTGGACAAAAGAGGTTCCAAACTTGAATTTGATGTAGCATCAAACCCAGAATTCCTTAAAGAGGGTGATGCCATTGACGATTTTTTAAAGCCAGACCGTATTGTTATTGGTACAGATAGCCAAAGAGCAGAAGAAATTTTAAGTCGACTTTATAAACCATTTGTACTAAACGGACATCCAGTTATTTCAATGGATATTCCTTCAGCTGAGCTAACGAAATATACAGCCAACTCAATGCTTGCTACTAAAATTAGCTTTATGAACGATATCGCTAACTTATGTGATTTAGTTGGGGCTGACATAAATAGCGTAAGAAGAGGTATTGGAAGTGACAGTCGTATTGGAAATAAATTCATCTATGCTGGAACTGGTTATGGTGGATCTTGTTTCCCAAAAGATGTGAAAGCTTTAATTAAAACTGCCGATCAGAAAGGCCACTCCCTTTCAATTTTAAAATCAGTTGAAACTGTAAACGAAACACAAAAAACAACTTTGGTTAGAAAGCTAAAAGAGCATTTTAATCATGAGCTAAAAGGAAAAAAGATTGCCCTTTGGGGATTAAGCTTTAAACCACATACTGATGATATGCGCGAAGCACCAGCTCTAGAAATCATCAAACAACTTACAAAAGCAGGTGCAGTAGTTACCGGATATGATCCAGTTGCAATGGATGAAAGTAAAAGGAGAATTGGTGACACCATTAAATATGCAAAAGATCAATATGAAGCACTTGTTGATGCTGATGCATTACTTCTTGTAACTGAGTGGCCTGAATTCAGAACACCTAATTACAGTGTAATGAAAAAACTAATGCAAAATCATTTAATTCTTGATGGACGTAATATTTACGATCTTGATGAAATGAAAGAGAAAGGATTTACTTATTATAGTATTGGACGACCAATAGTAAAATAGCATATAATAAAAAAACCGGCTAAACGCCGGTTTTTTTTGCTTTTAAAATATGCTAAATTCCAAATAATGCATCTACATCTTCTTCACTTTTAAGTTGTTTATCCCACTTCCTAAATTTTAAAGTAATATTCGGTTTCTCTTCGGTAGCAAGTTTTTCAAAATTGAGCTGATTCATTTCTGTGCTGTCAATAATCCCCACATCACCACCAGGCAGCAATGTAAATATTCGAATTTGATTATCTGACTTATCTAATGCTAAATAATTGTTTGTAAAATCCTTTAATGTCAGCACAGCTCTTCTGCCCTCTGGCACAACGAATACTTTGCCTCCCTCATAAGTAGCCTGATCTTTAACAAAATCTAATATAAAATCTACATTTGCATAAATTGGATCTTTAGCTTTATAAAGGGCATCATAATTTAGTATACCCAACCTATTAACCTGAAAAGACCGATATACTTTGGCTTCAAGTTCCAAACGCATATTTTCCTCTTCAAGTTTCTTCATTGCTTCTTCATAATTATCTTTCAAGTACTTTGGGGAATAAGCATAAAGCACTTTTAAAGGCATTTCAATTTCAGCCTTGAAACTATACTTGCGTTCTTTGTAAGAGACGCTAATTATATAAATATTTCCACTTAATTTTTTTACTCTGGCTGTTGCATTCTTTTTCCGCACCCAATGTGGTAACTTTCCACTAAGATTTTTCCACAACATAAACTGGGCATAATAGCTCGTTCCCCTATATTTAACATAATCCCATGTATACAAATTATATAACTGTCCGCCATATTGTTTTATACGAGCTTTCATCGTATTATCATTAAATTTCTTTCCTAAATGATAATAAGTTACATCAAAAGCTGCATTATAATCAAATACAAAATACTCATCGCTTAAAGGATATTTCTTGGTTTTTTCCAATCTCTCAATATTCTCAACAATTCTCTCGTATTCAGGATTAATTTCTGTTTCGGGATATCCCATGAAATTCCAATTACCATTGTTCTCATCAAAGCCAAAAAAATTATAATTATTGCCTTCAACTTGCGATCCCATCTTTACAGTAATAAACTTCCCTTGTTTTAATTTCAGCTTTTTCTTATTGCTAAATGCCCTCAATTCAAACATCCCTGCAGTTTCGAGAGCTGTTTCATTTCCCATAGCATTGAAGTTCATTGGAATACCAGCTCTGAATATTTCAGCTGCATTTCTAAATTCTCTGTACTTAATTGTAACTTTTTCTTTCACAACATTCCCCGCAGAATCAATAAATGAATTAGGCGGAATAGTAATTCGTGTTCCAAACTTAAACTTTAATGTATCGGGGTTCTCAGGATTTATCTCAAATTCCTGGAAGGCTATATCAAGTCCCTCGACAGGGGGATTAATAAAGCGAGCAAGTTTTCCTTGCTTTCCGCAACTTATCGCTAGCAGAATTAATGATATCAAAACAAAACTTATTGACAATTTTTTCATATGCTTGGCTTTTATAATTATTCATTAATTTGAAATATTAACTTTTTCCCAAAGTTTTTATAATAAAATGCAGCAATATCAGAGTAAGCATATTGCTCAACATTAGCTTTCAACCCATGTGGAAAAGCATGTACTCTTGTCCAATTTTCAATTTCAATAAATGATGATTGAAAACCGTAATTGTATGCTGATGCAAGAAATGCCACTTTGAACTCATCATCTTCCGTTTTTAAATTTGGATATTTTTCAAACATAAACAATGTGAAAGCTTTCATGTAAATAAGCTGCCATTTCATATCTTTCAATCTTTCTATTCGTTCCTTTCTTATTTGTTGTTTATTCAAATGAGAATAGCTTAAAACTTCTCGAAGATCAATCAATTCTCCACAATTCTCAACTTCTTTTTCAAGTGATTCCGCAAAAGAGGGCTTCATTTGGAACTCTCCAATTGAAAAATCAACTGCTTCTAATCCGTATTTTACATAGGCTACTTCCAAAGATTTTGTTTCAAAAAAATCTTTAAAAGCATTGTACCTCAACATTTCCGGGAACCCAACGGAAAGAGTCATTGAGGCTAGTTCATCATTTTCATTAAATACCTCATGAATGATATGGTTATGCGCCTTAATAAACTGGACCGCATATTGAAAATCTTCCGGCCAAACTTTGGAATAATCCACAGAAGTGCCATAAATTGATAAACATAGAAGCAGAACAATACTTTTCATGCAGTCAAAATAAAGTAGAAATAAATTTTATTAAAAGTTACAAAATCTGATTAACAGGCTACCCATATTAAACATGAAAATGAGCAAAAAATTGTAAGATTATGGAAAACGGGTAAAATTACTTACAGCGTATCATACTGAAATATAAGTCAGAATAGGATTTTTTTTACTTAACCAACCTTATAATAAACTGCCCGTTTAGCAAAAAAGTACTGCCCGACTCCTCTTGTTAAAAGAAAAGCTAACAATGCAATCCACAAAGCATGATTGCCATAAAAATCATTCAATAAATAATAAACGGGAAAGAATATAATGACAGTGGCTATTAACATAGTATTCCGCATGGCAACAGAAGCTGTGGCGCCAATATAAATACCATCCCAAAGAAATGAGGCATATGCCACAAGCGGCATTAAACCAAGCCAGATAGCATAATCTCCAGCTGTAGAAATTACATTTTTATTATCGGTCAATATACCAACAACGGGTTTCCAGCCCAAACCATATAAAGCAGCAAATGCCAATGCAATACCTAATCCCCATCGGAAAAGTAGTTTTATAGATAGTTTAAAATTTACTGTATCCTTAGCTCCGATATACCTACCTGTCAATGCTTCAGCAGCATAAGCCAAACCATCTACAAAAAACGAGAAGACAAAAAAGAATTGAATAAGGACAGTATTTACAGCAAGAATATTCTTATCAATTGCTGCTGAAGAACTTGTAAAGAAGGTAAAAACGGCAATAATACATAGAGTTCGAATAAAAATATCTTTGTTCACTAACATAAACTCTTTCAGAACTCCTAGTTTTTTTAGCTCAATAATTCTAAAATGCTTCATTAATTTACCATAATACTTTTTGAATAGAATTACGGCAAGTATCAATCCAGCATATTGTGCTGCAAGGGTTCCATAAGCTACACCCTCTGATTTCATATTAAATGCAAATACAAGAACAATATTTAGAATAAGATTTACCAGGTTAACCAATATGGCAATAAACATTGGAAAACGAGTATTCTGCATACCGATAAACCATCCCGTAAAAGCATATAGGCCAATAGCAGCAGGCGCTGCCCATATACGAATATAAAAATACTCGCTAGCCAATACTTCAACTGATGCATCTCCAGATAATAACCAAAATGCCAGTTTGTTTATAGGAAACTGAAATATAATTAAAAGAACGCCTCCAAATAGAGCTACCATAAGGGCTCGTCCAAGCGTGTGAATGCTATCAGGCATACTCCTTTTGCCATATGCCTGAGCCGTAAAACCAGAGGTTCCCATTCGTAAGAATCCAAATCCCCAATATAAAAAGTTGAAAATCATGGAACCTAGAGCTATGGCTCCAATATAATTTACAGAATCTAAATGACCCATAAGCGCTAAATCAACCATTCCCAAAATAGGCACTGTGATATTACTCACAATATTGGGGATGGCTAATTTTAGTATGCGCTTATTCACTTTATGAAAAGTAAATTAAAATAATAACAGGGATTACAATTCCAGCAGCAACCCACCAAACACCATACTTTTTGAAGCCTTTTTTACCTCTTAAAATAATCATTCCAGTAATAGCTAACAAAATCAAACCAATGGCGTAAATATCACTCACCCATGTCCATATCTTCTTGAAATTGTTGCGATGCATTAAGTCTAACTCAAAGAAAAAACTTCTTTTCTTCTGAATATCAACAAAATAATACTTCTCATCTGGATAAATAACAACTTTTCCTGTACTACCACTTCCCAGATCAAAAAATACTTTTAATTCTCCATCAGTACCCAAAATGTTACTTTTCATAGGATAATCAATCGAAGCGTCATCTAGTAGTTGTTGAATAGTAGCCTCACGATTGACAGAAAAGTCATAATCTTTTGAATAGTTAGCAGAATATGATTCTTTAATATAATCAGGATTCCAGTGATGCAAATGGTTAAGGGCAATACCGGAAATAGCATAAATTAATGTCAGTCCTACAAAAAGATAGCCTAAATCACGGTGTACGTTTCGGTTAAGTTTTCTCCACTTCATAGTTTAAAAATATTGACTTGCAGCAGCAAATTTTGTGCAAATATAATCAATGAGATTACAAAAGAAATTGCGACCCATCAAAAGATGAATCGCAATTTTACAGATTGCATTAAATGCTTATTTCTTAGTTTCAACTTTTGCAGCTACAACAGAGAAAATAGGAATATATCCTTTTTCGTTAGTCTTAATTTCTTCTCTGTATTTCATAACTTTTTCCATTCCTGGAATATGTTCACCCATATCAGCTTTTTCCCCTAATGATGAGTTATCGTGCTCATGACCATCAGCTTCGCCATGCTCGTGTCCATCTCCTTCGCCACTTCCCATTCCATCACCAGAGCCTTTTGCATGCTCTACATCTTTTTCAGCACTTTCTTTAAGTTCCGCTTCCCAGTTATCAAGGTATTCAGCATCCATTTTCATCATTTCAACTGTACCCTCTACAATCATTGTATTTCCTTCAAAAGCTACATCAAAACTTGCAATATCGTCTCCAGTTGTTACTTTTAAACGGTTTTCAGGAGTAGAACCCTGTAAAAACATTCTTTTACCACCGTGCTTACAAACGTGATCTACGGTACCTTCAACAATTATTGTTTTACCAACCATTTCTTCTCCTTTTTCAAAGAACTGATCTACAGAAACTTTCATTACTTCAGCAGTTTCTTTTTTGGTTTCTTTTGTATCGGCTGGTTTACTATTACATGCTGCAAAAGCTACAGCAATTGCTGCTAACAAGACAATTTTTCTCATTTCAATTGATTTTAGTTAATTACTTAATTATTATGCAAATAAAGGCATTTTATAAATTCTAAAAAAATATAAATGTACCTTCTATTCTTTGATCTATTTTAAAACAATATATTCTGTTAAATCAGAGTGTAAAAAATGGTCTAATTCTTTTTTATCTCCAGTTCTTGTCTCTGAGAATGCAAATGCAAAAACAGGATACGTTTTATAATCTGTTTTATTAATATGAATCAAGTTTCCAAAATCCCCTTCAAATTTTTTATAGTCGATATAATCAATTTTTTCCAATGGAATATCACGAGGAATATCGGCAATAATGGCATTGTATTGGCGTCCAGTTTTCTTTTCAAAAAGCTTTTCCCAATCAGGTTTCTTTTGCTCTAAAAAATATTCATATGGATTTATACCCCAGGAATACTTACACAAATCTGTCATGCACCATCCTGCAAAGCGCAATGGATTAGACTCAATTGGAACAGCCACTCCTTCAGAAGTAATGCGCCATTCAATGTGCATTGGAAAATTCTTGATCCCTGTAGTTTTGCCGATGAACTCTAATTTTTCTTCGAAAACTTCTTTGGTTCGCTCAATCACTTTTATTGATGTAAAATAAGCCCTGTCGTTCACATCTTTTGCATGTGGAAATATATGCTCGTAAATATTTAAAATAACAGGCTTACCATCTTCATCAAAATATACATCTACAGCATACTCTTTCCCATCAAGTAGTTGTTCGATTAAAAAATCCTGACTATTCATAACAACATCAGGATAAACACCTTTGACCTGTTCCAATTCAATTTCAAGATCTTCCAAAGCCTGTCTCCAATCAGTTTCGTTTTCTACCACGTATATTCCCATGGAGAAAAAGCCTACAGCGGGTTTAATGACAAATGGAAATCCAAATTCATTTGGGTTATAACTTTGTAAATCTGATAACTTGATTTTCTTAAACTTAAAATCAGGATATAGCGGCGAGAGCATTTGTCTGAAGGCGCCTTTATCTTTAAATGTAGCTACTTGTTGAGGCAATTTCGTATGAGAAAGATTTTCATTTATCCACGAAATTGTATTTTCTGAATTAACATAAAGTTTAGCATCCTTTTCATAGTTTTTTACAGCTTCTTTTTCATCTATAAAATGATTTTCTAATTCTCCAGCCATTTCTCGGGCTTGATCTGTACCTACAACTTTGAAATTATTTTTCTTTATTGTGCTAACTAGAAGGTCTGAAACGTAAGGTTTATCTAAAAGTAACATATTATTATTTTTTAAATATTCAGAGAACAAAATTATTCATTTGTTGGTTTAATTCCGCTTTTGATTAAAAAAACGTCCGATTAATTCTTTATTAAACTTTTCTACCCCAATTTGATTCAAATGATGAGCATCAAAAAAGTCCAAAGTATCATTTAAGTGCATTATTTCATTAAAATTCAAATAATTGCCATAAGTCCTCATCAAGCTATCAAAATCTTTTGCATAAGTCAAACTATTGTAATAACTAGTCGTAACAGGAGCTTGCACAAGATAGAATTTAATTTTTTTCTTTTTAAGTTTCGCAATTATAGATTCAAAAACCTCCAACTGATCTTGATTTAAAATAACTCCACGTAACCTTGCGTCTAATCTCTTATTATAAGTTAGTTTTTTTTCTACATACCCGCCCTTAATATATTTCTCACCAAGTTTTTCTAGTGGTTCATCATGCTTAGCTTTAAAACCTAGCATCTCGTAAATATAACCATAAAACAATGTATTATAGGTCTTTAAATGGTTAATCTTAAATGCCATTTTTATTGCTTCCCAATCAACCCAATCGTTTGCAATGACATCCAATGAGGCTTCAACCCCGTCACTGCTAAAATCAGGTAAATTGACTTCGTAAAATACTATTTCCGGTCTCAATTTATCTAAATACCTATTGAGTAAAATATTTGTTTGAATGGGCGTTTGAGAACTAGATCCCAAGTTGAAAACTTTATACCCCATTTCCTGAAATAATCGGACATCAAATCCCCTGTAAGTATGAGAAGAACCTAGAAAAAGAATATCAACTTTACCAATAGTTTTCACTTCTTTAAATCTTGTAAAAGCATGCCCTTTGGATTCAATACGGTAATTTAAATTTCCCCGAAAATATAGAGGAATATTGTTACCCCAACCAAGAAGGAGTATACCATACGCAACTATTATAAATGGAATGAATTTTAACAGCATTCTAAAAAAGCGCCCTATTTCTCTTCTATTACTCATTATCAAAATTGAAAATATATGAATGGCGTTTCATTTGTTCTCATCAATATTCCTATTAAAAAAACAATAACAGCATATAGCAACCATCGGAATGGTCGTTTCCAAGTCAATCCAATTTTCTCAATTGCAAATTGCCCTTTCCTCCCAATCCATTCTACTATAATAAAGGCTGGAATTAAAAAATACAGAATCCTGGCATATTTATATCCCCAAAAAGAAACTTCATCAAAAAAGCTTTTAGAAAATATGGTACTGATATAATCCATAGCATGTGAAATATTCTCTGCTCTGAAAAAAATCCATGCAAAAACCGTTAAAATGAAAGTAAGAAGAATAGCTCCTAATTCTCTGAAAGTAGGAAATACTGAATTATATGCTACAATTTCTATGTTCCTTCGGTTATTACGAGTTACAAGTAATGGCAAAAAATAAATAGCATTTAATGCCCCCCACACAATAAAAGTCCAATTAGCACAATGCCAAAAACCACTGACAATAAATATTATAAGTGTATTTCGGATTCTTTTAAGCATACCTCCTCTGCTCCCACCTAATGGAATGTAGAGATAATCGCGAAACCATGTTGATAATGATATATGCCATCTTCGCCAAAACTCTGCGATATCTCTTGAAAAATAAGGGAATGCAAAATTTTGCATTAACCTAAATCCAAATAAGCGGGCGGTTCCTATTGCAATATCTGAGTAGCCGGAAAAATCACCATAAATTTGAAAAGTAAAGAATAAGGCTCCAAGTACTAATGTGCTACCAGAATAATATTCAGAATTTGAAAAAATAATATCAGCGAAATATGCACAATTATCAGCAATTACAACCTTCTTAAAGAGCCCCCACAAGATTTGTTTCAATCCTACAACTGCATTTGCATACTTAAAATTCCTTTCTTTTAAAAACTGAGGTAATAAATTGGAAGCCCGTTCAATTGGACCAGCAACTAACTGTGGAAAAAAGCTCACAAAAGCCGTAAATGCAATAAAATCTCTTGTTGGTTCAATTTTTCTTTTATAAACATCAATGGTGTAGCTTAATGTTTGAAATGTATAAAAGCTAATACCAACTGGTAGAATTATATTTAATGAAGAGCCTTGAATTTGAACTCCGAATAAAGAAAACGCCTGAATAAAATTATCCAGAAAAAAGTTGAAGTATTTAAAAAAGCCTAAAAATCCAATATTGACCAGTATACTTGTCCAGAGCAGCAATTTACGTTTTCGATTATTATTTTGATTTTGCAACCCTAATCCAACGGTATAATCAACCAAAGTACTGAATAAAATAAGTGATAAAAACCGCCAGTCCCACCATCCATAAAATACATAACTGGCAAGAACCAACAAAATATTTTGAACCTTTCGATTATTATTTGTTGCAAACCAATAGAGAAGAAAAACTATCGGTAAAAATATTGCAAAGTCTATTGTATTAAATAACATTTAGTCGCTATATGCATTGTGGCAAAAGTATTAAATGGAAGTATAAATACAATAATTAAGTCAAAAAAAATGGCCAGACTATTTTATCTGGCCATTAAATAACATAAATTGTATTTCTATTCTGTAAATACGTCTTTCCACTCTTTTATTTGAAGTTCACCGTATTGCTTTAAGCCCTCCATATCAATTTGTTCAGATGCACCAACCAACGCAATTACTACAGCCTTCTCTTTGATTTTTTGCTCATAAAACTTCACGATATCTTCAAAGTTAAGATTTTTATAAGCTTCAACTTTTTGAGGAACCGGATCTGAATCAAATCCCATGTGTCCCCAATATCTATCTTTCCATGGTATTCCTCTAAAACCACCACGTTTTGTAATGGCTGAATTAACTAAATAATCTTTTATCATTTGCATGCGCTCCGGTTTTTGAGGCATATCTCTGATTAAACCATTAAAAATTTCAAGTGCATCAATTGTTTTATCGCACTGAGTTCCAACATATCCAAAAAATACAGCATCATTACCCTTGTATTCTGGTATATCGAATCTGGCTCCTGCTGAATAAGCCATGCTTCTGTATTCTCTAATTTCCTGCAAAACAAGTCCTGAGAAACTTCCTCCAAAATACATATTGAATGCCTCTATCAATGGTATCTCTTCTGGCTTTACTTTATCTTGATTTATGAAAAGGAATAATTTACTTTGCTTTGAGCGCTCATTATTAATAAAGAAAACTTCATTCTTAGCAAACGTTTTAATAGGCTCAAGCTCAAAACCTTTACCCTCATATTTCACATTTGTTAAAAACAAGCAATTCTGTTTGAGTTCTTCCGAAACATCACTAGCTGATTTATTTCCCACATAAAATATATCTGATTGATATTGTAGTGCATCTTTAAAAATATCAATCAACTTTTCAGGATCTAGTTTTTTAATATCTTTTGCAGGCAACCTATCAATGTATTGAGATTTTTCACCAAAAAGCAGATAATTGTATAAACCACTTGCAATCATATCTGGCTCCGTTTTTTCCATTCTTCGACTAATTCTCTCTTCCTTATACATTTGCTTAATGCGATCTTTGGAAATTACCGGATTTTCAAGCAAGCTATTAATTAATTCATATGCTTCTGGTAATTTATTTTCAGGTCCTTTAATTTTTATCCCAGTGGTAGACTCTGCGGAATAAAAACTGTATGAGCAGTTTGTAGCTCCCATAGCCTCTTTAAATTTTTGAAGAGACATACCCTCGGGAAAAGCATTATTCATTGCACTTGTAGCATACATAAGCATCATATCATGTGCTTGACCTTTATTGAATTGCATATTAATTTCAGCAATATCATTCATTGGGTTGTCTCCTCGGCGTAATGTGACTTTAGGGAACACTTCTACTTTTTGAACTTTTTCTGTCAAGTCAATTGGTTTTATCTCATAAGGAGTAGAATTAATTTTCTCAAACTTTTCTCGGTATGGAGATTTGGCATTTGTATTAGAAACTACTGGCTCGTATCCTGGCTTTTCCAATTTATCCTTTTTTGGAAAACCCATTTTAGAATACATTACCAATCTATTGTCAGTCAGGTATTTGTTTGCAATATCAATTATATCCTGCTTACTAACAGCTTTAATTTTTGCAGGCCTTTCATACACACTGAAAGGATCTAATCCCTGGCTAAAAGTATAAGCTAAATTAATTGCTTGATTTTCTACCGATTCCAATTCTAATTGATAGCTTTTATACATTTCTGCTTTAATATTATCTACAATTTCATCAGAAAAATCGCCTTTTTTGAGCATTTCAATTTTGTCTAATATTTTATTCTCAGCTTTTTTCAAACTTTTGAAGAAACCTGGAACAAAAATAAAAACGGTTTCGCCATAATCCTGGTATGGAATATTAACAGCAGTAGTTAAGAGCATTTCATTGTTTACCATAAGTTGATCAAGTAAACCAGTCTCCATATTATTAATAAGAACCTTCATAGTCATATCCCAAACAAGCTCATCATCGCTACCTGAAGAAGGTGCTCTATATCCAATAGCTCCAAGCGGAATAGGTGACATTCTTACTTTAAAGAATTCTCTTCCGTTAAATGGTTCCTCTTTATATACTTTGTGCTCAGGGACATCACCTTTTTCCCATTTATTAAATTTTGCAGCTATCAATGGCTTTATCTCTTCAGTATTGAAATCTCCAACTAATATCAAAGCCATGTTATTTGGACGATACAAATCATGAAAGAATTGATACATTTTAGTTAATGAAGGGTTCTTTAAATCGTCAGTAGTTCCTATAATTGATCGTTGACCATAAGGATGGGCCTTAAAGAATCTTTTATTAAAGGCTTCGAACAATCCGGTAAAGAATTGATCGTCATACATATTTTTTTCTTCGTAAACGGTTTCCAATTCTGACTGAAACGAGCGAAATACAGGGTTGTAAAAGCGCTCAGCATAAAGATCGAGCCATTTCTCCATCTGATTTGGTGGAAACTGATTGTAATATACCGTTTGATCGGGACCTGTTCCAGCATTCAATCCAGTTCCCCCAATAGCATTGATTAAAAAACTGGTTTCATTTAAAATGGCATATTTACCAGCTGCCAGGGATTCTTTATTGATCTCAGCTTGAATTTCTTTTCGTGTAGAATCATTTTTTGTTTGTCCCAATTGGTCATATAATTCAAAAATACGGTCTATATGTGGTTTCTCCTTTTCCCAATCTGTTGTTCCAAGTGTTTGTGTTCCTTTAAACAACATATGTTCCTGATAGTGAGCCATTCCTGTGGCATCATCTGGATCATCTTTGGCTCCTGCCTTAGTAATAACACCACCAAATACTTTGGGTTGATTGTGATCTTCTTTTAAAATTACTGTTAAACCGTTTTCAAGTTGATAAGTTACAATTTTGGGGGATTCTTGTGCTTTTAATGCTACAACGGGTAAAATAAGCAAACATAAAGCTGCAATAATTAGTTTTCTCATGTAATAGTTTTTAAGGTTTCTGAAATTTTTAATATGTGGTATGACGCATAGCTTCTCTAAGAGTTACACCTCTTAGAAGTTTTTATTGAATTTTTATAAAAATAAGATTATCCCTGATCTTATTCAGAACGTAATTTTTTTATTTCCTCTTTGAGATTGTTAATGGTTTCATCCTTTTCTTTCACTTTAGTAAAATCATAGCCTATACCAACAATCTTATGGATTTTTCCATCACTGTCTGCCACTGGAATATAGGTTTCATCTATATATTTGAGTTTTCCGGCAATGGAAGTTTCTGAAATACGCTTAACAGTTTTGCCTTTCTTAAGATCTGCCCAAAACTTAGCATAAGCACTACTTCCAGTTTGGTTATCGAGACCTAAACTTTTATGGTACTTACCTATCATATTTTGAGGTTTAATACCTAACAAATCAACACATTTATTATTCACATTCAACACCTTTCCTTCGAGGTCAAATTCCGTAATAAGCACAGAAGAACCAAGCGCTTCAATTAAGGCATTCATTTCAGTTTCACGTCTAGCTGCTTCCTCCTGAGTTGCCTCTAATTCTTCGAGATTCTGGCGCATTTCCTCCTCCTGGGACGAAAGTTCTTCTCGCTGATGTTGGGACTCTTTAAGTAATCGGCTTGTGCGTTCCGTTACTTTTACACTGGAAACTGTGGAAGCGATGCTTTCACCAATTTTTTCCACAAATTCGATTTGATGTTTTTCAAATTCATTGAAAGAAACCAACTCTAAAGCCCCATAAACTTCATCATTTAAGATTAAAGGTACAATAAGAATAGATCTTGGATTAGCTTCACCTAATCCAGAAGTTATTTTTACATAATCTTCAGGAACATCAGTTAAATAAATTGTAAGTTTTTCATGAACTACCCTACCAATTAATCCATCACCAGGTAAGATTTCATCGCTCATAAGTTTTTTGCGATCATACGCAATGGCAGCCTGTAATTCATATTTCTCTATTGTATCATCATCACTTTTCACATAAATACAACCTTGGGTAGCATCAGTATATTCCACAAGGTTTTTCATTATGTAAAATGACAGTTCTTTTAAATTATCGTTATTCTTTCGTAAAATATCGCCAAACTTAGCTAACCCTTCTGTTGTCCAATTTTGTCTTACTTCTTCTAGCTTTCTTTTTTCCTCTTCCTCTTTGGCCTTTTTAAGACTCTCTTGCATTTCCAACAGTGCATTTCCAAGTGAATCATTATCAGAAAGCATATTATATTTTGTATCTAATTTGCCTTCTCCAATTTTTCTGGCAAAATCAGCTGTATTATGCAAACCGTCCATTAGAGTATTGAGAGAATCTGACATTTCTTGAAGTTCATCTTTCGTTTGCACATTAAGCTTTGAAACATTCTCCAAATCACCCTTTGCCAGTTTTACCAAAACTCTTGTAGTCGAACGAATTGGACGAGTAATATACCGAGCTATAATCCAAACAATTATGAGTAAAACTATTAAGCCAACGACACCTACAATTAGCGTAAAAAGTAAATCTTTGCGCGCCTGTTCCATGATATTATTTAAAGGAACTTTAAGCATCATAGACCAAGGTTGATTAGATTTTCCGACATGAATTGGAGCGAAAGTAAAAAGATTCAATTCTTTTTCCATTAGCTCAAATGACAACATTTTGCCGCTGCTAACAAACGTTTCTATGTCGAAAGTATCTGCCAAATTTTGATATACATCTCCCAGGTATTTGCCTAGATTCTCCTCATTAGGATGGGTAACAAAAGTACTGTTATTTGCCAATAAATATAATTTGCTACCCTTTATTGGTTCAATTTGGTTCACTACCTCCTGGTAACTTTCCAAACTTATATCGAAACCGGCCAAACCAATGAACTCACCATCTTGTATAATCGGGATACAAAGACTCGTTTCTAATATTTCATCCTCATTTGTATAACTAAAAGGATATGGGTTTAAGATAGTCTCTTCTTGTGAAACCTTCATTTTATAATAGGCCCCTTCTTTATTATCTCCTTCCATATCAAGGAATTCTTCTCGCCAGTAAACCTGTCCATTTTCCTTATAGTAGGTAAAACGTCCTCTACCATAATCAAGATCCCAATCGGGATCATAGGTACGCCTCTCCCAAATGGTCCAAACTGCTAAAAAACCATCATTTTTTTCAGCAATTTCTTTCATCATTTTTTTATTCACATCCAATCTAGTATCCCAAGGTAACTCTTGAAATCCGTATAAAGAATGTCCAAAAGCACGGGCCATGCCCATATCAGTATTTAGTTTATCCTGGATAAAACTAGCATACCCTTCGGCATAAGATTTAGAAAGCTCTTTAGCATTCTGCAACGCAAGATTTTCACTTTGAATAGAAATATATGAAAGCATTGCAACCAAAATCAATAAAAATGAGGTGAAAATGTAGAATAACATTTTTTGTCGAAGACTTCGGCGTATTTTAAACATGTCAGATAGTATGGACATAATAATTTATTATAGCTAATAAACCTTAAAATTAAATAATTTTTAATGCCATTGGAAATTTACGGTACTTTTTTCAGGGTAAAGTCCCTTATTGCAAGTTAGGAGAGATAAAATAACGCATTTTTAAAATACTCAAATAAAAAAATCCGCAAAACAACTGCTTTGCGGATTAATAATATATTTATTCTGCTTATCTATTATTCAAATCGTAGCGGAAAAATTGAAAATGATGGTGCATTTTATCGCGTTTCGTCTTCAAATAGAACATATTATGCTCATTGGGTTCAATTTCAATAGGTACATTTTCAATAATCTCTAACCCGTAACCCTCAAGTCCTACTCGCTTTATTGGATTATTAGTTAATAGACGAAGTTTACGTACACCTAGTTCACGTAGAATTTGGGCACCAATACCATAATCACGTTCATCGGCACTAAAACCAAGTTTTTCATTTGCTTCAACGGTATCATAACCCTCTTCTTGTAGTTTATAGGCTTTAATCTTATTCATAAGGCCAATTCCACGGCCTTCTTGATTGAGGTACACAATTACACCTTCACCTTCTTTCTCAACAGCTTCCATGGCAGCATGCAATTGCTCACCACAATCACAACGTTTTGAACCAAAAATATCGCCTGTTACGCAAGAGCTATGAACTCTTCCTAGTATTGCTTTTTCGGGATCAATTTCACCTTTTATTAGTGCTACGTGCTCAACGCCATTAGTTTTCTGTAAAAATGGAATTAATTTAAAATGTCCAAATTCAGTAGGCATATCAACCTCAACACCTTTAATAACTGAACTTTCTAACTGCAGTTTATATGCAATAAGGTCTTTAATGGAAACTATTTTTAATTGAAACTTCTCGGCGATATCCATCAATTGTGGTAAGCGAGCCATTGTGCCATCTTCATTCAATATTTCAACCAATGCTCCACCGGGTTGCAGACCAGCCAAACGTGTTAAATCAACAACTGCTTCTGTATGTCCTGCTCTGCGAATAACTCCTTTTTCTTTAGCTTTCAATGGAAAAATATGCCCCGGACGACCTAAATCTTCTGGCTTTGTATTTTTATCAACCAATGCTTTTATTGTTTTAGCTCTGTCAGAAGCTGAAATCCCAGTAGTACATCCGTGGCCAAGTAAGTCTACAGATACGGTAAAAGGTGTTTCATGCGTAGCAGTATTTTTGCCTACCATTAACTCTAAATCCAACTCCTCACATCGCTGCTCTGTCAAAGGAGCACAGATAAGGCCTCTACCATACTTAGCCATGAAATTCACCTTTTCAGGCGTTATTAGTTCGGACGCTGTTACAAAATCCCCTTCGTTTTCCCGATCCTCATCATCAACTACAATGATTATTTTACCATCTTTGATATCCTGAATTGCTTCAGGGATTGTATTTAACTGATATTTATCGTATTGATCACTCATAATTTAGAATTTGCCACAAAATTAATAATTTTAGCGAGCTCTCCGGGCTCTTTCCCAGTTTACTGACTGACTCTTTTTCAAGTATCGCATAAACCCTTGTAGCTGCGCAATATTCGTAATAATAAAATAATAAGGTAAATATATAAAGCTCAAATTCAGTTTGCTTTTCTCAAAAAGCCAACCAAAAACAGCTAAAACGTATATAAAAGCATGTGCTATTCCAAGATAAGCATACAATGGAATTTCTGGGTTAAAGTAGATAACCATAGCATGTATTGGAATTAACAAAAGTAGCGCAAGAGGGCAAACAAGCCATCTGAATATTTTATGCGAAACAAATTGAAAGGTTAATCGGGCATTATTAAATGGATTTAACAACTTTTTTAATCTTCCAATGGATTGAAAACCACCTGCTGCAATTCTTATTTTTCTTTTCATTTCTTCAGAAACACTGAAGGAAGGATACTCTCTTGCTATAGCTTTTGGCTCATAAGCCACAATATATCCTTTTGAAGCAATTCGCAATGAAATAATAAAATCATCTAATACAGTATCTGACTCAACCGGTTGGTACAATTCTCTACGAACGGCAAACAATTCACCTGCAGCTCCTAGCGTAGTATTAAACTTATAGTCAAGCCTTTTCAACCAGGATTCATATTTCCAATATAGTCCCTCGCCTGCACCTGCTGCAGTATCACCATCTTTAAAAATCTGTTTTTCACCGGCAACACATCCTACTTTATCATTTTGGAAATGCTTAGCGATTTGTAATAAAGTATCTTCAGTAAGATAAGTATTAGCGTCACAAAAGACTATTATTTCTGTTTCCACACTTTGAGCAGCGCGATTCATGGCATGAATTTTACCTCTGCGTTCTTCACTGTGCATCAAAGTTACTTCGTTGTAGCCAGAAACTTTATTTGGGGTATCATCATCAGAACCGTCTGTCACCCATAGTAACTTTAATTTTTCTGATGGATATTTTAGCTCAAGACTGTTTTTAATTTTGGCATCAACCACTGCTTCCTCATTATAGGCAGTAACTAACAAAGTAATGGTTGGCATATCTTTTTCATCGGGAATATGCAATTCTTTTCGGTTTTTCCCCACAATTATAGCCAAAAACCCCACCAATAATGGATACAACAAATAGCTGTACAATAAAACAAATATGAGTATCCAAAAAAGAATTATCATTTCACTCCGTTATTAATATGCGTTTGATAGAATTGCATTAATCTTTTGGCAATTTGTTGGTTAGAAAAATTATCTCTTATAAACTTACTGGCATTGGCAGAAACAGATTTAGATAATGTAGAATCTGACATAACCTGGACAATTGTTTTAGCAAATTTATCAGGATTGTTTTCTATGAAGATATTATTTGAATGCTCAGCATTTATTCCTTCTGCTCCAATTGCAGTAGTAAATACTACTTTTCCTTTTGCCATTCCTTCAATGATTTTCACTCTCATTCCACTTCCAGATAACAAAGGAACTACCATAAAAGTAAATTTATCAAGGTATTCCATAGCATTCTCTACTTCACCATGGAAAACGACATTTTGCTTTTTTACAGTAAACTCATAATTCTTAGGAGCATTTCTTCCAGCAATATGAAATTTAGCATCAGGTCTATGTTTCAAAATTTCTGGCCAAACTTTCTTTAAGAACCAATCAATTCCTTCCTGATTAGGGCCCCAATCTAGCGATCCAATGAACGCAATTTCAGGCTTTATTGCATCTTTAATATGATACGTATAATCCTCTGGTTCAATACCAACAGGTGCCACACATCTGGGTGCATTATTTCCTAAAAACTCAAATACATATCCATCTCGTTCAGTAATAGGAATCAATAAATCGAATTTATTCATTGAACTTATCTCAAACTTCCTCATCCGTTTTGTTAACAATTTTAGATACCATTTCTTAGGTCCAGAGGGATAGTTTTTAACAGTTCTAGCCCAAATTTCATGTTCAATATTATGAGCTCTAAATGAGATTTTACCTTTAAAATACTTCCTAATAACAGAAATGTATGGATAGAGATATAACCCCTCTAATTGAACCACATCAAATGTATTATTTGATAAGAGCTCAATGAGTTTATTTTTATAAGATGCAGAGATAAATCGTTTTGCATTGTAGGGTAACCGAGAAAAAAGCAAATTAAACAGAAGCTCAGGAGACTTTATTTTAGTATCAACTTCGACTGTGTAGAATTCAATTAGCTTACTTAGATCAGATGGAATGTCACTTACTTTAAAATTATGTTTGTAAGTATTCATAGCCAGCATAGTCACCTTATTACCTAAACCAGCAATAGCTTTAGCCATACTAAGTGTAGCAATTGTACCTCCGTCATTTGGGGGGTAAGGCATTTTATGGGCCAGCATAAGAATATTCATCTAATTACCTTTTTGAGTTTCTCTAATTTTGCGATATCTTTTAATTGCAAGGTATCTATTTATAGTTTTTTTGAATGGAGCGAGGAATCGGTCCAAGTCAAATGCAACTTTATCAAGTGATGCTTTTCTCGTTAAATAAATACCTACAGGAATAAACACAAAAGTAGATAACCACATTCCAAACCATGGGTCCCCAAGTCCTTCTTTTCCTGATTTTTCGCCTGTAATGGAAATAATGTAATATAGAATAAATAAAAGGATACTAATTACTGTGGGAAGTCCCATACCTCCTTTACGGATAATAGCTCCCAGGGGTGCTCCAACAAAAAACAAGAGTAAACATGCAATAGAAAAAGTAAATTTCTTATGCCAGGCTATTTTATGTTTATTGAGCCAGGTTTGCTTGTTTTTCATCGTCATATTTGCACTATTGATTTGTTGTTTAGCAGACTTTGCATAGCTTAGCGCTGATGACATAATCACAGATTGCCTTCTTTTAGTTAATTTATTAAATAGAGAATCCGGATCTTTCGCTTTGTAGTCTGCAAAATTTACTTTAAAAACCGAATCCTGATTGGTTCTGAGCTTTTTAAAGTAATTACGCTTCAATAAATTATCATTGTATTTTATACGTCTTTCCTCATTGTTCAACTTAAGTGAATCTATTGTGTACCTTAACTGATCAACACTTAGCATTTGATAATGATTTTTAAACAGATCTTCATCAGAACGCTTCATATCTAATCCGGTCAAATCAAAGACCATTGTCTCTTTATCGAAAATATAGCGTTCCATTGGAAAATTATTAGCCTTCCGCCCACGCTGAGGCTTCTTCTCATCGTATGATGTTCCATTAAACAGGGTAAGCAATAAATATTCTCTATTTTCAGTAAATACAAGTGTTCCAGAGTCAGCTTGGGTTACAGAATGATTTCCTCTTTTCTCTCTATGATCATAAATAAGGATATTATACATCATTTTTGTTTCAGGGTTCTTCTTCTTCACCCTAATTGAAAATCCGTTAATCCCATTATAGAAAGTACCTTCAGGAATCATTACCTCGGCTGGTTGATTTTTAATATCGTGAAGCAACGATTTTTGCTTGAGATTGGCTACTGGCAGCACATAATTTGAGAAAAGAAATGCCACTATTGTAGTTAATATTGCGAAATACATAAGTGGCCGCATTATTTTCATTAAGCCAATGCCTGCCGCCTTCATGGCAACTAATTCATTATGCTCACCAAGGTTTCCGAAAGTCATTAGGGAGGAAAGCAATACAGCCAGTGGCAAAGCCATTGGCACCATGGATGCACTTGC
>PKTE01000042.1 GCA_002869335.1 Salinivirgaceae bacterium
AAATGGCGGTGCATAAACACCTGGAAATATCGTTAATACTTTATACTGATCACCTTCTGGCCTTAGAATACAATTTATCTGATTAGTTTCAATGGGTGTTCCATTTATTTTAATGATTCGCGTATCAATACTATTTTCATACATGACAGGTTCTGGTAACCGATATAAATTATCTTCTCCCACGCTTTCATCTCCAAATGAGAATTTCAATACTTTTTTGTTTTGGTTGCTTATTAATTGGTAGTTATTTTTCTCGATCTGTTGAGCTAACTTCTGCCAAAGCTCGTCGGGACTGTATGCAAAATTCGAATCAAACTTTGACCGATCTTCTTTCAATTGCTGCTCAATTTGCTCGTGGGTAAAGCCATTTTCAAGGAGCATATCCTGATACCTTTGATCGATGCCACTAAAATGCAACAGCACATGAAACTGTGAGGTCAAATGGAACTTAATATTATTGTAATCAATTGATTGCATCTATTTTTTATTATATCTAACAAGTGCTATTACAGAAGCGAGTATCACCATTATTATTACAGCCGTTCCAAACGGGTGCATTAGTTTTTTATCAACACCTGAATCAATCAGGTATGCTGCAACATCTCGCCCTAATGAAAATAAACTAAGAAATGTAATCATCACCAAAATAAAATTCATGCGTTGTTGTCGTCTCTCCTGTACATGTTGGTTAATCCGGCTTATTTTCACCTCCATGCTATCCAGCTCTGAAGGAATATCCAGTGCGAATGCCATTTTATCTTTCAATAAATCGGGTAAAAATTTGTAGGAAATCTGGGTATGATGATAATCGTTTACAAACTCCACAAATCGGTCACGAATTGCTTCATTTTCTTTGTTCAAAATCGTCACATCTGACAGACGTGTGTTGGTCAAATACAAGAAAGTTTTCATGTAAAGTGAATACACATATACATTATAAAAATCGTACTCCCATGTTTTGAAGCGGTCAGGAAAATTGACGGATATACGCGTAAATGTATCATACAGAGACAGTGCCGACCAATTCTTAAATATGGAGATTTTGTTTTGCGACATTTGCTCCGAGTAGTATTCATCAGAAGGCGAGAACATGGTATTGCCAGCAGCAGAACCCAAAGGTGAAACATTACCCATATCATACAAAAGGTAGTCCAGCTCTTTTTGCTCCATTTCATTTGCTAAATCAATAACGGTATATGATTTCAGTTGCGGATTAAATGTTTGCCATTCGATTGGTAATGAAAATGCGCTTAAAATATGATCAGAGATAAAATCCTTCATAGTGGTTGCATTATCACCAACCTGAAACCTTACCTGCAAAGCGCGAAGCATGTTAAGCAAATCAGAGATTAAACCAAGACTCAATTCTTTGTCCTCATCCACCCTAATCTTCATAGAAAAGATTCCAATGTCATATGGAAAAACAAACACATCAATATAATCGACCACCAAAGGTATTTCAATCTCTTTTGCCGGAACTCTTATTTCCCTCAATCCACTTAACAAACTCTGGTTGAGGGTATAGTGATTTAGAAAATCATTGTTTTGAGGATCGTAAATCTGATCACCATGCCTGATTTCCGGAAACATATTGTTCAAATAACCATCGTAATAACTGTTTTTTAGGTAATCATAGGTTGACTCATAATTTCCATTTTCAATGCGTTTTTTCCAGGGTTCAAAAACCCTGTTAAATTTGGCGGAGTCAGTGGTCTTTGCGTCATAAACAAACAATCCGCTAAGGATTACATAAAATGAGTTTACTTCAGATTTGTTTTTTGAGTTTTCCATCTCATTATATTTTAAGTCCAATGACAATTACATCATCTATTTGCTCCATTTCGCCTCTCCATGTTTCGAAATAATTATCAAGGGATTTCTTTTGTATTTCACCTGTTTGGTTTGATTGCTCTAATAAAAGCTCCTGGAATTTTTTTGATTTTATTTTCCTTTCATTTGGTCCGCCAAATTGGTCGGCATAGCCATCAGAAAACATATAGAACTGATCGCCTTTTTGGAAAACAAACTCATGTTCAGTAAATGGCATATTATCTTTGATGTGCAAACCAATAGGCATACGATCTGCTTTAATTTGCTCCAATTCACTATTCCGAATGATGTATAATGGGTTGTATGAACCGGCATAAAAAACCTTTTGCAGGTCAAAGTCAAAAAGACACAATGCCATATCCATTCCATCTTTTTTGTCTTTTTCTTTATGCTGATTAAGCGCATGAATAATCTTTGCCCGAAGCTCAAAAAGAATTTTATGTGGTTGTTTTACACCGTTTTTATTGACAATATCATCCAGAAGCGAAATGCCTAGCACACTCATAAACGCACCCGGTACACCATGTCCGGTACAATCAGCAGCAGTGATTAAAATTTTATTTCCAAGTGGCTGTATCCAATAAAAATCGCCACTAACAATATCTTTGGGTTTAAAAAGAATAAAGGAATCAGTAAAGGAATTTTGCAAAGCTTCCATATCAGGTAGTAAAGCCGATTGAATTGATGATGCATAGTTGATACTATCAGTAATTTGTTTGTTTTTCTCTTCTAGTATATCATACGCTTTTTTCAGCTCAACGTGCTTTAATTGATAGATTTCAGCCTCTTTTTGTGAACGCTCAACAGCAAAGCTAATTTCCTGATTTTTAAGCTTATTGTGGGTTTCTGTATTTAGAATCTCTTCTTTTATATTATGGAATTTCCTGAAATTTATAAGTGCTTCCTGAAAATCTTGGCGTTGTGTATTAACCTCTGAAAGCACCTGATAAATTTTTGCTAAAACGGCCTTTACTTCCATCTTTTCTGCTATCTCCAATGCTTTTTTTAAGTGTAAAATTGCCTCATCGCCCTGATTTTTTAAGGAATATAATTTTCCCAGACCTAATTTACAATGCATTTCACATCTCTCATCACTATTTTTTTGAGAAGCTTCAATAGCTTGAGTATAATACAATTTTGAATCATCAAGCTTTCCCATTTCCAGAAAAAGACTACCCAAACCTAATTGACTCCATGGAATAGCAGCATCATGACTATTATTTATTCTGATTTCTAAGCTTTTTTGATAATTCTCGAGGGCTTCGTCATAGTTTCGTTTCAAAGTATTAAGTCTACCAAGCAAATTATATGATGATGCGGCAGCAGCATGAAACTCATTTTCCAATCGAATTTTTAGTGCATTCTGAAAAGACTTCTCTGCATTGACATAATCTCCAATTCGCATATAGACAATTCCAAGGGTATTGTACGAATCTCCAATTCCTTCAGCATATTTAATATCCGTTGCTGCTTTTACACTCTTTTGACAGTAGGTTATAGCCTCATTGTACTTGCCAATATTTTCGTACACATTACCCAAATAATTATAAGAAATGGTCAATCCCTTTTCGCTTGGCCTTTTCTCAAAATATTCCGTGCATTGTATTAACTCTGAAATAAGTATTTCACTTGATAGCAAAAAAGAGGTAGCAGCATAATACAGCAAAGCATACATCTGACCTTTTAAGTCCCCCTCTTTCGATAAACGGTCATACAATTTCTTGCTTTGGGTATTGGCTTCTTTTGTATTAGAATAGCGGATTTGCCAAACCTTTTCAAGTTCAGCATCCGAAGTCAGATTTCCCATTGAGCAGCAATTTAGTACTACAATTTAAGACTAAATTATTGCTTAGCAAAATGTAAATTTAAAATTTGTGGGATGTATAAATGTATATTTTAATCCAATTTCCAGGCTTCGTTCAATCTCATACTCAACTTATCTTCAGCAGTGGCATGATATCCGTCGGCAGCCATAATTTTATCGATTACTTTTTTACACTTTCTACGTGTTTTTTCATCTGCCTGAGCTATAACTTCGATAGATTGATCCAGGTCTTCACCCTTGTAGGCTACAAGATCATCTTTTTTTATTCCAAATGTTTCAGCCCTATTGAGCTCCTTATTTGAAATTAATTTATCGGCATAAATCATGGCATATGCAATACGAGCAATGGCTTTCTGCTCAACTTCCTGTAATTTAGCGTAATCACTTTTAAAAAGTCCCATAATTTTGATTTATAGATTTTTACTAATTTAAGCTAAATAACAGACATTACAACCATTCAACTCAGTTAATTCCAAAAACAAATTCAATCTCAATAGAAAACAAGTCTTTTTACCTAATATCAATTATCAAATAAACCTTAACTTTGTTATACAATTCGAATTGAATGATCAAATATAGTTTTGATAGTAAAGAGCAGATTATGTATGTAAACTTCTCAGGAACTGTTTCCTTTGAAGAGTTACTTGACCATGTGAGCCCTAAAGAAAATAGGCAAAATTACCCAAAGCGCCTCAAAATTCTAACCAATTCAGCAAGGGCAAAAATAGACATCAAACCAACCGAGCTAAAACTAATTAAGGCCCAGTTGCTAGAAACAATCAAATCATTCGACAAAGTTTATGATGCCTTTGTAGTTGAAGGACCTTTTGAAACAGAGCTCTCAATGATGTATATGGATGTAGGAAAAAACCGCAAATATGAATTCAAAGTTTTTTCAAGCCTCGAAGGAGCAATGGCGTGGCTAAAGCAGCAGTAATAATTTTGTCAAATTTAAAAACTAGAATCGAAAGCTAGCATAAACCATTGGCGCAGCCAAAGCTGGATCTGATGTACTTGCTTTTGGATTCAACCCTATAAATCCCTGCGGATTGAGGCTAAAATTGAAGGCGTGTTTTTTCTCATTTGATTTCACTTTTCGATTAGCAAATAACTTATTCATCAATATAAAACCACCAACAGAACCTAGAACACTTCCCCCTAACCAAACTTTATAAGCGTTATCATTTTCAGAAGAAATCAAATAACCGGCTCCCAACCCTACCAAGCCACCTGCTGTTTGACCCAAAGCAATTAAGCGTCCTTGCCCAGCTGTATAGTCATTATTTTGAGCAATATAATGCCCAAGAGTTAGACCTCCAATAGAACCCAAAGCCGCAACACCTGTAACTACTTTTGCGTCTTCAACTTCACCAATTAAAGAAATAGCAACAGGAACATATGCTCCTAAAAAACCTAAACTTCTTTGCATATACACATCACCTGCGGTATAAGTATATTTTTTTCGCATATAATTTCCAAATGTTATTCCAGTAGCAGCACCTAAAAGTGTAGTAGCAGATAATCGGCGTACCCCATTGGTTTCTAAAAATCCAAGCGTATATGATGTCCCGGCAAAAATACCCATCCCAAAATCTCCCCAAAGACCAATTGTTAACGCATCGCCTCTTGTCATTTTCTCTTTTCTCGCCCAATGGTAACCTATTACTCCCTCAGCAATACTAAATGACATACCCATAAAGGAACCAAAAGTAGGATCAGATTCTTCCATTATTGCCAGATTTATTAAATTTCCGTGCAAAATTCCGCGGGTTTGTCCGTAAATAAACAAATCCGCTTGTGATGGACTAACTGCCTGTTTGCGTGTAATGGCATAAGGGAGAAAAAAACTTGTTCCAGCAGAGAGCATATACATCCCCAAAAACAATTTACCATCCTCCACATTCATAGCGGTGGGTAATGCCCAACCATAATATGTCAATCCTACTGCTGTAGAAACAGTTAGCAATCTGGAACGGCCCTCCTGATTAAGAATGGTTTCGGGTGCATTTTGTGAAATTAATGAAGTTACATTATTTCGAAATGCCATGAAAGCTTCCGAATTATAATATTTCTTTGCACGCTTTACTACACCATTTTCTTTATAACTAATTTCAATAGCAAACGATGTGTCAGTTAACTGAAAACACCTTGCCTCAATAAAATTCTTATATTCAGAGAAAAGATTTAACCTTTTTTCTTGATCACTTGTAATATATTCTAATTTTCCCTCTGCATCAGGAGAAACTTGTACTTCAACCTGTGCCCAGTATTTAGTAGTAAAAATAATTAACAATAATGATAATAATAGTAACCGTTTCATAGCTGATAATTTAGTAAGTTTTCAATAGACAAATATATAATATGATTATAATAATTTTAGCTACATCAATCAGAAAATTAATTGAATTACAAAATAAAGCACACTTAAATTCATCTAATTTGTAGTTCTGAAAATTATACAATGCAATTAAAAAACTACATAAAAATTGTAAATTGCACTTCGTTTTTTATCACTATCTAATTAAACCACCATGAAAAAAATTGCAATTTTGGTTTCACTAAGTCTTGTATTATTTGCCTGCAATAATACCAAACAACCAGATCCCAATGCATTATTAAAAGAGCAAGTTGAGTCCCAAAAAACAGAAATCAACCCACAACTTCCCGTTACAAACGATAGTACATTGGTTGTGAATAATGAACACGCCATTATATTTATGGCAGACTCATTGGAGCTTAATGAGATTGCCGAAAAATATGGACCGGAAGCATTGGCTGAAGCCGCATCTGACATCTCCTACTACGCCATGACTGCCAGTGATATTATTGATTCTCTTGACATAGAAACTACCATTTGCGATAAAAAGTATATTATACTCATCAAGCCTGATAATAGTCTAATAACCATAGAACGAAAGAAAGTACAAGAAGGTGATTTGGTGCTATACAAACCCGGCAAAGAACCTTTGTTTACTTTTGCTGCGGGCTTCGAGAAAAAAACAGCTATTGAATATTTTGAAATTAAAAACTAGCCATGACAAATAAACCGAAGAAAAAAGCCAAACAAATTGGCCTGAATGATGAAGACAAAACCATTATTAACCGCCAGATGCGAGCAGGAATAGTTGTTTCCTTTCTTTTAATCATTATCGGTTTTGGAGCAACCCTTGGCACTTTCTTTTTAGATAAATCAGACCCAAAAATTATTGAACCAGGAGAACTCTGGATACCACTTGTGGGAGTAGCTGTACTTGCCAATGGAATTTTCATGTTGATGAACAGAAAATATTTGGCTGATCTGAAAGAGGGATCTAAAACAATAGAAACGAAAAAAATACAGCGCAAAGAAATTAAGAAAAGTCATGAAGCCGGAGGCGGTGTCTATAGTGCAGCAAAACCAATTGATATACATTACATCATTGTAGAAAACACTCGTTACGAAGTAACTCCCGAAGAATTTGAAAAAGCCAATGAAGGCGGAGAAGTACTATTTCATTATGCTCTAAAAAGTAACTTCTTAATCAAAACAGAGATTAAATGATATTGGCTATTACAATTCAATGAAACAATTTCTCAACTATTTCAAAGATTTTCACAAATCTTACTTCGATATACGTTTGTATGGAACGGTATTATTATTCTTAGCTAGTTTAATTACTATTAACTATTACTTCGATATTGAAGACACCTATATCGATAGTTTCAGAGGAAGCTTTTGGCGTATTCCACTATTCTTTCTATACCACGGATTTGCCTATTTTGGGGTGCTATTTATTCTATATTTGTTCACCAAAAACAAAAATTGGCTGACTAAAAAATTCCTATTAAAAAGCCTCGTTGGACTATCCATTTTAGCCATTGATAGATCGGTGTTTCCATTTATTTCAGATCCAATCTTAGATATTGTTCCCCAATTCACCATCACTTTCACCCGGAAAATATTAAACAATGTCTATGGATGGTTTACAATTGCATTGGTCCTTTTCATTATAAAATTCATTTTCGATAGACATGAGAAGTTCGGACTATATGGATTGAAGTTTAAGAACGTAAACTTCAAAGCATACCTGGTTTTAATGGGCATTATGGCCATTATTGTTTTTGTAGCATCTCAATTTCCACATTTCACCGATTACTACCCTCTTTACAAAAAATCCGGCGCAAAATTTATTAACCTCTATTATCAAGTCCCCGAAGTGTACACAAAAATTATTTATGAGCTTTTCTATGTAACCGACTTCTTCAATACAGAATTACTTTTCAGAGGGTTTTTTATAATTGGGATGGCAAAGCTATTGGGGAAAGATGCTGTTTTACCAATGGTTGCAACCTATGTAGTATTGCACTTTGGGAAGCCAATGGGAGAAACAATCAGCTCAATATTTGGTGGTTACATTTTAGGAATTTTGGCACTTTACAGCAAAAATATCTGGGGAGGAATCTTTTTACATGGAGGGACAGCTTTCCTAATGGAAATATTTGCTTTTTTAAAAAAATAAAGCTCAAATATCTGTCACTATTTATGAATTCATGCGTCTTATTAACAGAGACTAGAACGGCTGGCATTCGTTTTATTGGTTTCTGGATTTTCATCAATGGGTTATGCTGGCCGTTCTTTTCTATTTTAACTTAAATCAAGCATTTGTATTTTATTAAAAAAAGTGTAATTTTAAAGCTAAAGCTATAAAATTTGCGTTACCTTTTTATCATAATATTTTCCTTTGCCATTAGCAACCATTCTGTTCTTGCTTCAAACAAAGATAGTTTGGAAGTTATTAATTTAAATGACACTTTAAACAAAACAGAAACACTATCATTATTAGATTCTGCCAGGTATTATGAAAAAACAGACATCAAAAAATCTATCTCTTTAGCAAAAGAAACACTTAAAAACGCATTTATCCTTAAAAATGACAGTGTTATTATCGAAGCTAAATTATTTTTATCTTCTCATTACATACGGATAGGGCTCTATGATAATGCTCTTGAATACTTGCAAGATGCAAAAAAACATTATGAAGAAGAAAACAATGATAAAGGTCAAACTTCGATATTACAAAAAATTGGAGATCTATTATGGTATTCAGGAAAATTTAAAGATGCCTTATCTTATTATGAAGATTTTGGACGCAACTCCCTGAAAAACAATGACACAATAAGCTATATTAGATCCCAAATTGCAAAAGGAGCTGTTTATGGAAACATAAATAGACTTGACACTGCCATATTAATATTTAAAAGTGCATTAGAACATTCTGAATCTATAAACAATAAATATCTTATAAACTTATGCAAGTTTAATATTGGTGATGCCTTGTTGTTTTCAGATAGACCCTACCAAGCCATTACTATTTTTTTAGAATTAGTTGAGGAATTAAAAAATAATAAAAAGGATTTCTCAAATTTTGCAGGTTTATACAGCTCACTTGCCAATGCACACATTAAAATCAACCAGCCGAAAACAGCAAGAAAATACAATAAAATAGCCTTTGAATTTGCATTAAAAGATAGCTTACTTACTGAGTTGAGCACCTATTATGATCTGGAATTTCAAATTTACACATCCCTCAAGGATTACAAAAAAGCACTTTTCAATCACATAAAATACAAAACGTTAAGTGACAGCATTAACACTAAAAAAAATATAAAGAAGCTCGCAAATTTCCAGCTATATTATGATTTAAGAAAAAGAGAAATCGAAATTGAAAAATTAAAACTTGAAAATGAAATTGGGCATAACCAACTTAAACGAAATAGATATTTCCTTTTTTCAGGAACTATTGTGTTGTTACTCCTACTAGCCCTATTCATAAACATTTACCGATCGAAAAAAGAGTTAAATAAAAAGAACAAAAGATTAGATGAGCAAAAAGAAGAATTAGAATCAACACTTGATCAATTAAAGGATGCACAAGCCCAATTAGTACAATCAGAAAAAATGGCTTCTTTAGGTATTCTAACTACGGGGATCGCACACGAAATAAACAATCCTTTAAATTACATAAATGGCGGTATCCATATTCTAGAAGATGTTAGAGATGAATTTAACGAAGAAGATATTGAAGAAACAAAAAACAAATTCAATCTTGCATTAAAAATGGTTGAAGATGGTTTTAAAAAAACTTCCACCATAGTTAAATCCCTAATGTCATTTGCCACAAGAGAAAATAATGAATTGGAAAAACACAGCATTACTACTATGCTAAATAATACTTTAACCTTTTTAACCCCGAGACTTGAAAATATTTCCATTGAAAAAAACTGCATCGAATCAGACGAACTCCTTGTATATCCCGATAAACTCCATCAAGTATTTCTCAATATTTTCGACAATGCCATCAAAGCATTAGCGAAGGTTGATGATAAAAAAATCAAAGTCGCCACTTACAAAAACAATCATACATATAGTATTTCCATACAAAACAATGGCCCTCAAATTGCAAAAAAACACCTTGATAAACTATTCGACCCGTTTTTTACCACAAGAGAAACCGGAAAAGGTGTTGGAATGGGGCTTACCATTTCTTATAACTTAATCAAAGAACACAATGGCGAAATCAAAGTTCGCAATCTTAAAGAAGGCGTGGAGTTTATTATTGAACTGCCTTTAACCTGATATTTTCAACACTTAAAAAACAATTTCACAAAAATATCTAAATCAGCGTCTAAGAACTTTGGTTAACTAAAAAATATATCTATCTTTGCAGCCCGAATTATAGTATTAACTACAAAACGAAACGAAGATGTACGCGATTGTAGAAATTGCCGGTCAACAGTTCAAAGTTGAAAAAGACCAAAAAATCTATGTTCACCGTTTAGACGGTAACGAAGGTGATGTGGTTGATTTCGACAAAGTACTATTAGTTGACGAAGACGGCCAGGTTAAAGTTGGAACACCTGCAGTAAAAGGCGCAAAAGTTTCCGGCAAAATCCTTGCTCACGTTAAAGGCGACAAGGTGAAAGTATTTAAAAAGAAACGTCGTAAAGGTTACCAAAAAATGAACGGTCACCGTCAATTATTTACGAGCGTTCAAATTGAAAGTATTAACCAATAAAAACTTCACTCCATGGCACACAAAAAAGGAATGGGTAGTACCCGTAACGGCCGCGAGAGCGAAAGTAAGCGGTTAGGGGTAAAAATTTACGGCGGTCAAACTGCCAAAGCTGGAAACATTTTAGTACGCCAGCGTGGAACTCAGCACAATCCTGGTGATAATGTAGGAATGGGTAAAGACCACACATTATTTGCTTTGATTGACGGAACAGTAGAATTCAGAAAGAAACGCGATAATAGATCATACGTTTCAGTAAAGCCTGCTGAATAAGTTTCTAAAAAGATTTTCATAAAATCTCCTGCTAATTACTTTGTAAAAAGTAAATTTGCAGGAGATTTTTGTTTTTACTAATCACAAACAAACTACTTTATGCTTTCAGTACAATTTATCAACGAAAATAAAGATGCCGTAATCGAAGCCTTAAAAGTTAAAAACTTTAATGCTGAATCTATCATAAACGAAATTGTATCCATTGACCAGTATCGTAGAGATACGCAAAAAAATGTGGATGACAATAAAGCCCAAATGAATTCAATTTCAAAAGAAATTGGTATACTTTTCAAAGAAGGCAAAAGAGATGAAGCTGAAGTGGCTAAAAGAAAAACAGCTGACATCAAAGAAGATATTAAAACTTACGAGGCTAAATTGCGAGAAGTTGAAGAACATATTCATAAGCTATTAACCGAAATACCAAACGTACCCCACATAAGTGTTCCAAAAGGGAATAGTGATGAGGATAACGAAGTAATAAAAGAAGGCGGAAGCCCTGTTACACTTGAAGGCAAACCCCTCCCACACTGGGACCTGGCAGAGCGCTATGATATTATTGATTTTAAACTTGGAAACAAAATCACCGGAGCCGGATTTCCTGTTTACAAAGGACAAGGATCACGCTTGCAACGGTCGTTGATTAACTTCTTCCTTGACGAAGCACAAAAAGCCGGATTCAACGAAGTATTACCTCCATTCATGGTAAACGAAGCCTCAGGATTTGGAACTGGTCAGTTGCCAGATAAAGAAGGACAAATGTATCACGTTACAGAAGACAACTTCTACCTAATTCCAACAGCAGAAGTTCCTGTAACCAATATTTTCCGAGATGAAATTGTTAACTCTGAAGATTTCCCTATAAAATATACAGCCTACACACCATGTTTCCGTCGCGAAGCAGGTAGCTATGGTAAAGATGTACGCGGACTAAATCGTTTACATCAATTTGACAAAGTAGAAATCGTTGTTGTTGAACATCCAGAACGCAGTTACAAAATGTTGGATGAAATGGTAGCCTACGTTGAAAGCCTTGTGAATAAACTTGGATTGCAATATCGAATTCTCCGTTTATGTGGTGGAGATTTAAGCTTTACATCTGCTCTTACTTACGATTTTGAAGTATGGTCTGCAGCACAGGAGAAATGGCTTGAAGTTAGCTCAGTATCAAACTTTGAATCATACCAGGCAAACCGCATGAAACTGCGTTTCCGCGAAAAAGGTGAAAAGAAAACTATGGCCGCTCACACATTAAACGGAAGTGCTTTAGCATTACCGCGCATTTTAGCAGCATTGCTAGAAAACAACCAAACCACTGAAGGAATTAAGATACCTGAGGTATTGCAGCCTTACACAGGGTTTGATATGATAAAATAAAGATTCCAAAATACAAATTCCAGACTATTCAACCCTGAATGGTTTGGAATTTGACTTTTAAAACCACATAATGAAAGAGGCAGATAACATTATACTAGGAATTGACCCTGGAACAACCATTATGGGTTATGGTGTAATTGATGCTTCTGGCAAAAATCCGGTTATGCTTAGTATGGGCGTTGTGGATCTGCGCAAATACAAAGATCATTATCAAAAGCTGAATTACATTCATGAAAGGGTAAGAGCCCTTATCGAACAATATCTTCCTGATGAAATTGCCATTGAAGCTCCTTTTTTTGGAAAGAACGTACAATCAATGCTTAAACTTGGCCGCGCTCAGGGGGTAGCTATTGCAGCAGCACTCTCCCACTCGGTTCCTATTGTTGAATACGCACCTCGAAAAATCAAACAGGCCATAACCGGATCAGGTAGTGCATCTAAAGAGCAAGTTGCCGGAATGCTTGCCCGCACAATGAATATTGACAAGCTACCCAATTACCTTGATGCTACAGATGGGCTAGCAGCTGCTGTTTGCCATTTCTACCAAAGAAATGTGCCAAACAAAGCTAAAAGCAACTCCTGGGCTGATTACGTAAAGAAAAATCCGGGGAAAATTAAATAGGCTCTGGGAGACAGCTCCATTTTCAGAAATATTAGTTATAATCAGCGATGGTTATCCCGATTAATTGATGATCAATGGTATCATACAACTGATTTTGAATTTCATCAGCCCATTCAGCATCCACTTCTGATTCTGAAATTACGATCTCATCATCCAATTCAAAAGTTTTTTGCTCAAGCCTGTTTACTTCTGCCTGATCCCATCCCGTAAAGCTAACACTTCCGGATGCAAAAAACATCGAAAAATGAAGTAACACAACGGTTATATAAACGATTTTATTTGTCACTGATTCAAGTTGGTATCCCTAATTCTAGACTTGGCAAATGTATATAAAATGTAAAGCATTCACCAAAATTAATTGATGAATTTTAAGAAAACTATTACCAAAATTTTCGAATCTGTGAGATGGTATGGGATTGGAGACAAAATTATTTTTTGGGAATCAAAAACCAAAATTCAGAACCCTTATTTTCCTCGCTTCGAACTCCAATTTTCCCATTATGAAAATCGACAAATTCCTTACAAAGAACAAGTCCCAAACCTGTTCCCTTTTCATTCTCAGTGCCCTGAGTTGTATATGTATTATTTATCTCGAAAAGCTTCGATTGATGCTCTTTTGCTATTCCAATACCCTCATCTTTTATTGAAAATAAAACCCCTTTATTGTCTCCTTTAACATGAAGATGTATTTTACCTGTTCGCTTTGAAAACTTAATTGCATTGCTAAGTAAATTTCGTATAATAGTTTCGATCATCATTCGGTCTCCTATAAAACTATCAACGCCATCATTTACATATTCAAAATTAACTTCCTTATTCAAAAACGAGTGTTCAAAATAATTTATTAAAGCTTTTATCATGCTTTGCAGATCGATCATTTCTGGGTTATATGTCACTTTTTTCCTTTGTGTTCTTGACCAATCCAACAAATTTGAAAGCAACTCTGCACCCTGCCTCGCCCCAAGCAATATGGCTTCAGCATATTTCTTCAGGTTATCTGTTTTACCTGCTTCAATTTGCCTAAGCATCAACTCACTAAAACCCATGAACGCTGTAAACGGATTTTTTAAATCATGAGAGATTATTGAAAAAAGCTTATCTTTTGTTTTGTTTAACTCTGTGAGTGCTCGTTCATTTTCTTTTAACTCTGAGATATCATACGTAAATCCATACAAAATAGCATCATTGTCAACAATCCGGACTCTGCCAGCTGAAGAAACCCAGGCTATTTCACCATTGCCTTTTTTAACCCGATAAGTATGTGAATATATTTTCTCAGGATTTCGAATAGCTTCCTGTATTTTCATATTCATCTCCTCTACCTCTCCAGGCAGCACATATGAAAAATACTTATCCCAATCGTTTTTCAAAGTTCCAGGAGGTAAGTTCAATAAATCATTTACTGAATCAGAGATATAAACATCACTGACTTGTCCTTCGGCTCCAACCTTCACCTTCCAAATGGTATTTGGAATGCTAGCCGTGACAATATCTAACTCAACAATTTTATCATACAACTCCTTTTCAATGGTTTTTCTTGTCGAAATATCGCGTAAAGCGGTAACTCGTATCTTTTCACCTTCAAAATCAACACTTTTAGCCTGAATTTCACATGAAAAAGTGCTACCGTCTTTTTTTAGAGCCAGTACCTCATATGGAGAGGCGTAGTTTTCTTGCATTTTTTTCCCTACAAGTTCCCTATCCATTGGATGAATCCAATTTGTTCCAGGCTGCCCGATAGCTTCCTCATCAGAATAGCCAAACATTTGCTTAGCCGTTTCATTTTGTGCAATACAGATCCCTTTTTGAGATAAAAAAAGGGCTTCGAAGCTAATGTCAGCCAATAGCTGCTTATAATTAATGCTTTTATTACTCATATTTATTCAAATTCCTTCATAAAAGTATAAAACGAATTCGCACCAGCTATGAGTATAATTATCCGATTTCAACAATAAAACAATATCATTTCAGGTTAAAATGATTGGTTTCAAGTAGACTTAAGTTAAAATAAACAATACATAAAAGTGGCTTATCATGCAATCTCCTGTAGCATTTGAAATTTTCAAAACTATTCATACCCAAATTGGTTGGTTATTTGGCAGTTTCGGTGTATTTTTGTAAACTTTAGCAAAAAGTACCTTTTCAGATAATATGAAGCCCAAAGAAGAAAAAGAATCAAAACGAAGATTACGAACGTCCTACATTACCACCGTGGTATCAATTACTCTGGTGCTCTTCATGTTAGGAATAATGGGACTTTTGGTGTTAAACGCTAAAAAGCTATCTGACTATGTACGGGAAAATATTGGCTTCAGTATCATTTTGAAAAATGAAGTGAAAGAGCCCGATGTTCTAAGGCTTCAAAAAATAATTGATGCCAAAGATTTTGTAAAATCAACTAAACACATCACCAAACAAGAAGCAGCAGAAGAGCTACAAAAAGATCTGGGTGAAAATTTTATTGAATTTATTGGACACAATCCATTACCGGTGTCGATTGATGTAAAATTAATTGCAGCTTATTCAAATAACGACAGCATTCGCCTCATTGAAAAAGATTTAAAAGATTTCCCTCAAATCAAAGAAGTATGGTATCAGCCTTCATTAGTGCATTTGGTTAACAAGAATATTAATAAAATAAGCTTAATCCTACTCGGATTTTCATTCTTACTTCTACTTATTTCAATTGTCCTAATTAATAATACTATAAGACTATCTGTCTACGCCAAGAGGTTTATTATTAATACAATGAGATTGGTTGGAGCAACTAAATATTTCATTAGGGGTCCGTTTTTACGCACGAGTATTTTACATGGATTTTTTGCAGGAATATTCGCCAACGGAATGTTAATGACAGTATTATATTTTCTAGCTGAAGAGTTTCCCGAAATGGGTTTCTTTGCTGATCTGTATGTAATCTCCATCTTAACAGGAGGAATTATCATTATTGGAATACTGATTTCATTCTTTTCTACATTTTTTGCTGTAAACAAGTATTTAAGAATTAGTTCAGATAAATTATATATTTAAAAAGACGAACAATGGCCGAAAAAGAAGCTAACAAAATCTCATTTGCTATACCAAAAGAAAGCTACAAACATCTTTTAATTGGTTTTGGCGCAGTTGTAATTGGGTTTTTATTAATGATGGGCGGAGGATCAGACAATCCGGCTGAATTTAGTCGCGATATTTTTTCTTTCAGAAGAATTACCTTAGCGCCAATTGTTGTGCTTGCGGGATTTATATACATTATGTGGGCTATCATGCGTAAACCCAAACAAAAAGATCAGGAATAATTTCATAAATGGAGTGGATAGAAGCATTGATCCTGGGCATTATTCAGGGTCTGACGGAGTTTTTGCCTGTATCTAGTAGCGGGCATCTGGAGATTGGTAAACATTTATTAAATGTAGAAGCCACAGATAGTTTAACATTTACTGTTGTTGTGCATGGCGCAACAGTACTTAGTACTATTGTTGTATTCAGAAAAGATTTGGCCAACATAATTTTAGGTGCATTAAAATTCAAATGGAACGAGGAAACAAAATACCTCTTCTTCATCGCCATCTCAATGATTCCTGTGGCTGTAATAGGTCTTTTCTTTAAAGATAAAGTAGAACAATTTTTCGGTGGCGATAACCTTGCCTTTGTTGGTTCTATGCTATTAATAACAGCATTATTACTAACATTTGCACATTTTGTAAAAGGCAAAAAAAGAAAAATTAATGCGGGTAATGCATTCTTAATTGGTTTTGCACAAGCTTTAGCTGTATTACCTGGCATTAGCAGAAGTGGCGCTACTATTTCTACAGGTCTGCTTTTGGGCGTTGATAAGGCACGAATAGCAAGGTTCTCCTTTTTAATGGTGCTTATTCCAATATTGGGAGAAAACTTTTTGGATCTTATTAGTGGTGATATGACTGCTAATGAAAGCATTGGCGCCACTCCTCTAATTGTTGGATTCATTGCTGCATTTATTGCAGGATGGGCAGCATGCACATGGATGATCAACATTGTAAAGAGAGGCAAATTAATATGGTTTGCCGTTTATTGTTTAATCGTCGGAACAATTGCCATTGTTGCAGGTTAATAGTATGAGTGAGGAAGCACTATTAGAAGACTATAAATCAGGGAAGATTGTTTTAATTGACAAACCGCTCAATTGGACTTCTTTTGATGTGGTGAACAAAATACGATGGAAACTAAAAAAGAAATTAAAAGTTAAAAAAATAAAAGTGGGTCACGCCGGCACTTTAGATCCGTTGGCAACAGGACTACTAATCATTTGCATAGGAAAGGCTACTAAAATTATTGACACTATTCAAAACGCACATAAAGAATATATTGCAAATGTAAAGTTAGGCGCAACGACCCCTTCATTTGATCTGGAAACTGAAATTGATGCAACATTTAAAACAGATCATATTGATAAAAATATTGTGATTGAAACATTGAAAAAATTTGAAGGAGAACAAATGCAAATGCCTCCGATTTTTTCAGCAAAAAAAGTAGATGGAAAACCAGCCTACGAATACGCTCGCAAAAACAAAGAGGTTGAATTGCAGGCAAAAAAAGTGGTTTTTCATGAAATTGAATTGCAAAATATGGAAACCCAAAACGCTACAATACGTATTAAATGCAGCAAAGGGACCTACATAAGATCTTTTGCACATGATTTGGGCAAAGAACTAAACAGTGGAGCTCATTTAACAGGGCTTGTGAGAACTGCTATTGGGCAGTTTGACTTGAGTGATGCATGGTCACTCGAAGATTATATTGAGAAATTAGATACGATGTAACATAAATTAAAAATTGGCGAATTATGAAGTTGTCCCAATTTAACTACAAATTACCTGAAGAATTAATTGCACTTGATCCATCTGACAACCGCGATGAATCAAGGTTAATGGTAATAGACAGAGAAAGTGGAAAGATTGAACACAAAGTATTCAAAGATGTACTCGGATACTTTAAAGAAGATGATGTAATGGTATTTAACAATACCAAAGTGTTCCCGGCTCGTTTGTACGGAAATAAAGAAAAAACGGGAGCAAAAATTGAGGTTTTCTTGCTTCGCGAATTAAACCGCGATCAAAGGCTTTGGGATGTTTTGGTAGATCCTGCCAGAAAAATCCGTATTGGAAATAAACTTTACTTCGGTGAAAACAACTCTCTCGTTGCTGAAGTAATAGACAACACTACATCAAGGGGTCGTACATTGCGATTTTTATTTGACGGACCGTACGAAGAGTTCAAAAAAACGCTTTATGCCCATGGTGAAACACCACTTCCAAAATTCATCAAAAGAGATGTAAAAACTGAAGATAAAGAGCGTTACCAAACTATTTTCGCAAAACACGAAGGTGCTGTGGCTGCTCCCACTGCAGGTATGCACTTTAGTCGCGAATTAATGAAGCGCCTTGAAATACTCGGTGTACATTTTGGATTTGTAACGTTGCATGTTGGGTTAGGAAACTTTAGAACCGTTGAAGTTGAAGATCTTACGAAACATAAAATGGACTCTGAAAAAATCATCATTGATGATAAAGCTACAGAGATCATTAATTCAGCACGCGAACGTAAAAGTAAGATATGTGCAGTAGGTACAACCGTTATGCGTACTTTGGAAAGTTCTGTTTCGACAAACGGCATGGTTAAACCATTTGATGGTTGGACAAACAAATTCATTTTCCCTCCATACGAATTTAGTGTAGCACAAAGTATGATTTCAAACTTCCATTTGCCTCTTTCAACATTGCTAATGATGGTAAGTGCTTATGGAGGATATGATTTAACTATGGAAGCATACCAGGTAGCAATCAAAGAGAAATACAGATTCGGTACTTATGGCGACGCTATGATGATCATATAATCTGATAAAATATCATAAACAAAGGGGTGTCTTTCGGCATCCCTTTTTTTATTTTGTTAAAAATGGAGAGATATTTGTTGCATATTAACCAACCCCTGCTGCATATTTCAGAATTATCATAAACTTAACATCACAAAAGAACAACTCATTTGTTTTATCATTAAATTGTAGAACATTTAGAGAATAATATTTATACTATATGTCAAAAAAGAAAAAGACAAAGAAGAAAAGTAAAACTTTTAATAAGCGCCAAATAAAAAACATGGTGCTACAATTTTTGGAATCACACCCAAGCAGAAGCTTTAACTATAAACAAGTTTGCAAAGCACTTCGCTTAACAGGCGAAGACAAAAGAATAAAAGTACACGAAGCCTTAATTGAGATGTCGGAAGAAGGATTTGTAAAAACCCCACGTAGAGGGAGTTTCCAAATCAATCAAAAAGGCGCATACATTACTGGTCGGATTCAATTAAACCGCAAGGGACCTGCTACACTTGTTAGCCCGGATGTGGATGAAGAAATAGTTATTTCACAAGGAAACCTTAACCATGCACTGCATGAAGACCTTGTGAAAGTATTTATTTATGCTCGCAGACGAAAAATGAGCGAAGGTGAAGTAGTTGAAATTTTAGAGCGAAATAAATCACAATTTGTGGGTATCGTAAAAGTTTCAAAACATTATGCTTTCCTTGTTCCGGATAGCCCTACTATGCCTTACGATATTTTCATATTGCCTTCAAAATTAAAAGGAGCAAAAGATAACGACAAAGTAATTGCGACCATCCAGGAATGGCCCAAAGAAGCCAAAAACCCAGTTGGAGAAGTAGTAGAAGTACTTGGACAAGCAGGAAGTCACAATGCAGAAATGCACGCGATACTTGCCGAGTTTGAATTACCTCTACATTTTCCAAAACATGTAGAAGAAGAAGCTGAAAAAATTCCAGACACAATTCCGGCTTCTGAAATAAAGAATAGAAAGGACTTCCGAAAGACGCTTACATTTACTATTGACCCGGCAGATGCTAAGGATTTTGACGATGCCATTTCCATCAAGCAACTTAAAAATAAGAACTGGGAAATTGGAGTGCACATCGCAGATGTTACACATTATGTGCGACCTGAGAGCATAATTGAAAAAGAAGCCTACAAAAGAGCTACATCTATTTATTTAGTCGACAGGGTTGTGCCTATGTTGCCAGAAAGATTGAGTAATGGCGTTTGCTCTCTGCGACCCAACGAGGACAAGCTTACTTTTGCTGTAATTTTTGAGATGGATGAAAACGCCAAAGTGATCAATTACAGAATTGAACGAACCATTATCAACTCTGATCATCGCTTTGCCTATGAAGAGGCTCAGGAAATGATTGAAACAGGCGAAGGTGTGCTGGCAAAAGAGATGACATTCCTAAATGACTTAGCACAAAAGCTACGTAAAGAAAGATATAATGAAGGTTCAATAAACTTTGAGCGCAAAGAGGTAAAATTCAAACTGGACGAAAAAGGTTTCCCAACAGGGGTGTATTTCAAAATCAGCAAAGAAGCCAATCAACTCATTGAAGAATTCATGCTACTGGCCAACAAAACAGTAGCAGAACACATAAAGAAATTAGGTGGAAAAAAAGCCTTTGTATATCGTATCCACGATAAACCTGATCCGGAGAAACTAAATCACCTATCACGATTCGTTAAGCGGTTTGGATATAATTTATCTACCGCAAACAAAGGAAATATTGCCAATTCATTAAATGAAATGATTGATGATGCCAGGGAAAAACCATTCCGGAATCTCATCGAAGTGCTATCTGTAAGAACAATGGCAAAAGCAGTCTATTCGACGTTTAACATTGGTCATTACGGATTATCTTTTGATGATTACACACATTTCACATCACCCATTCGTCGTTACCCTGACATGATGGTACACAGGTTATTAGAAAAATACCTTGACGGTGGTAAATCTGTTGCCACAGAAAAGTTAGAAAGTCAGTGCGATCATTGCTCAAACATGGAACAAAAAGCCGTGAGCGCTGAGCGCGCAAGCATTAAATACAAACAGGTTGAATTTATGCAAGAACACCTCGGAGAAGAATTCGATGGAATAATCTCCGGTGTAACAAATTGGGGTATTTATGTGGAAATAACTGAGAATGGTTGTGAAGGAATGATCCCACTAAGAACGTTGGACGACGATTACTATGTTTTTGATGAAGAAGAAATGGCCATCATTGGTAATGTGCACAAACGCAAATTTCAGCTTGGAGATGAACTGAGAGTGCAAGTTGCCGCAGCCAATCTTTTGCAGAAGCAACTCGATTTTGAATTAGTGCAAAATGAAAATTAAAAAAATCATTTCTGGCGGACAAACAGGAGTTGATATTGCAGCACTCAAAGTTGCAAAAAAATTGAAAATTGAAACCGGGGGCTGGGCGCCTCCGGAAATACAAAATGAAGCAGGTTTAATACCTGCTTTTTACAATTTAAAGCCTACACCACAAGAGATTAGTTTAGGCGCACCAAATATTCCTCGATCCATGAGAACCGAATGGAATGTAAGAGACAGCGATGGTTCAATGATTATTTTACCAAATAAGGAATTCAATTGTCCGGGAACTCATTTGGCTATTCAAACCGCCCAAAATCTGGGAAAACCAGTCTTCATAATCTATTTAAATGAAAAAACCTCCAGTTTAGATTTCCACAAATGGATAAATGAAAATAACATTCGTGTACTAAGTATAGGCGGACCTTCTGAATCCAGCTATAAGGGAATGGAAAATAAAACCACAGAAATCCTAATCAATTTACTTCAATAAAAAATCCCTCAGGCCAATGACTTGAGGGATTCATAAATATCATTTTAATAACTATTTCTTATTCACTTTCGCCCATGCGCTGCCGCACGAATCCTTCGTGTGGCTTTGTTTTTGATCTAGTACTCAGCTAAATAATCTAGAATAATAATTAACTTAAAAAATCATTCAATCTTAATAATTTGAAAATAATGATTTGCTCTGCTGAGCTCCTTACAGTCGGTTGACTTCTTGGAACTTAGTTTCACGAGGTAGTCTGATTTAGTAAAAGAAACTTTTGAAATTCACATAAAACATTTTCAAATAAAAAACCCCATATCAATGACATGGGGTTTTCAATGTATTTAGCTCAAAACTATTTCTTATTAACTTTTGCCCATGTATCACGTAATGGTACTGTGCGATTGAACACAAGGTTTCCAGCTTCAAAGTCGTAACGATCAGCTACAAAATAACCTTTACGCTGGAATTGGAAACGATCTTCTGGCTTAGCCTCAGCTAATGATGGCTCAACCTTACATCCTTTCAATATTTCCAATGAATCTGGATTAATAAACTCTTTGTAATCTTTCTCTTTATCAGCATCCGGTTCTTCTACTGTAAATAATCGATCGTATTGACGAACCTCTGCATCAAGTGCATGCTCGGCAGAAACCCAATGAAGTGTTCCTTTTACTTTACGCATAGAGGCTTCTGATCCTGAACCACTTTTACTATCTGGATCATAAGTAGCGTGAATTTCAGTAATATTACCATCAGCATCTTTAATTGCTTGAGTACATTCAACTATATAAGCAGATTTTAGGCGAACTTCTTTACCAGGAGTCATACGGAAAAACTTACGAGGAGCATCTTCCATAAAATCCTCTCGCTCAATATACAACTCTCTAGTGAAAGGCATTTCACGTGTTCCTGCATTTTCATCTTCTGGATTATTTTCAGTAGTAACGTATTCCGTTTCTCCTTCTGGATAATTTGTAATTACCAATTTAACCGGATCCAAAACTGCCATCACACGCTTAGCTGTTTTATTTAAGACTTCACGCACTGTATGCTCTAGTAAGGCTACATCTTGCAAATTATCGCGTTTAGCAATACCAATAATATCAGAAAAACGACGAATTGCTTCTGGCGGATAACCTCTCCGGCGAATTCCAACAATAGTCGGCATACGTGGATCGTCCCATCCATTTACATGATTGTCAGCAACCAACTCAAGTAACTTACGTTTACTCATTACTGTGTAACCTAAATTGAAACGAGCAAACTCTATTTGTCGTGGGCGGTAATCGCCTTCAACAAGCTGATCAAGAAACCAGTTATACAGCGGACGATGTACTTCAAACTCAAGTGTACACAATGAATGAGTAATACCTTCCATATAATCAGATTCACCATGTGCATAATCGTACATTGGATAAATATGCCATTTGTCGCCTGTACGGTGGTGTTCACGATTTAGAATTCGATACATAATTGGATCGCGTAAAAGCATATTGGGCGAAGCCATATCAATTTTAGCACGCAACACACGTGAACCACTTTCGAACTCACCATTTTTCATTCGCTCAAACAGTTCTAGA
>PKTE01000152.1 GCA_002869335.1 Salinivirgaceae bacterium
TATATTTGTACGACAAGTATCGTAATAAATATGACCATGGACAAAAATACAAATATGCCTACTGCGGCAGAGCTGGAAATTCTAAACATACTTTGGAAAAAGGAACCGCTCACCGTAAAAGAAATACATGAAAAATTGGTAGAAAAAAAAGATGTGGGTTACACTACAGCCCTAAAAATTATGCAGAATATGACGGCCAAAGGTTTACTGCGCAGGGAGCCAAACGGGAAAAGTCATCTCTATTTCTCAAATATCAAAAAGGAGGAAACTCGTGGAAAACTATTGGACAGGTTTTTAGATACCACATTTGCCGGGTCGGCCTCCGGGTTGCTCATGCAATTGTTGGGCAACAAGAAAACGAGCGCTAAAGAGCTTGAAGAGATCAAACGAATTATTAACGAGATTGATAAATCGGAACAGTAATGAATATATTAGCAGCAATATTCTCCGCAGAATTAACAGAAGCTCTAGGCTGGATGCTAATTCATTCGCTCTGGCAAGGAGCGATAATCGCCATATTACTTTTTCTCGTTTTGTATTTTATTCGAAAAAAGAGTGCGCAAATCAAATACTTTCTTTCGTTTGTAGCCCTTGTGGGTATAATGGTTTGGGCAGGCATCACATTTATTAGTGCCTATCAGTACGCCTCGGAAAAGCAGGCGTTAAAAACACAAATGCTAAATAACCCCGATTACCTCAAGAATATACTTTCCACGGACAATACTCATACAAATAATCAAAGCAACCAACACGCATCAGTTATTAACCCAAACACAATAAAGTTTCGTGCGTTTTTCCAACGAAACTTCAATATTATTTGCCTGATTTGGTTTGTGGGAATGCTATTTATGATGGTAAGGTTTACAGGAGGGCTTATTTACACCTATAGATTACGTACCCAAAAACTGACTCCAGTTAGCGATGAGTGGGAGGAAATTGTAAAAAACCTTTTACATAAACTGGGGATAAAACGAAAGGTGGAAGCGTTCTTTTCTCCATTGACCCGGGTGCCCGTAACTTTAGGAGCAATAAAGCCTATTGTGCTTTTCCCCATAAGTGCTTTAACCGGCTTAACGCCAAAAGAGTTCGAAGCTGTTATTGCTCACGAACTTGCACATATAATGCGCAATGACTATTTGTTCAACATACTGCAATCAATCATGGAAATGCTTTTCTTTTATCATCCTGCTGTATGGATAATATCGGCACAGGTACGCGCTGAACGGGAAAATAGTTGTGACAACATTGCGGTAGATGCAACCGGTAATAAAATTGAGTATATAAAAACCCTTGCAGCAATGCAAATTAAACAAACTGAACACTCCCGGCTTGCCATGGCATTTTCGGCAAAAAGAGGTAGTGTATTACACCGTATTAACCGATTACAAAAAGAAAAAACTATGAAAACAAATTTTATTGAAGGAATAATCGCCGCAGGTATAATTGCGGGAGGCCTTATGCTCGCATCGTTTACTTCAAACAACCCAACCCATTCGTTAATGCAAGTAAATGATTCTATTACGGAGCAAAACGCTAATCAAAACCGCGATAGTTTAATGAATGTGGCGGTCAAAAACACTGGAAAGCTGCAGGCGGAGCAACAAGAAACCATTGAAAAGGCAATTGAAATAGCTATGTCTGAAACCAATTCGCAGTTCTCCTCACAGATGATGCAGTAGATAAACAAAAGCATTAATGGAATAAACTTGAATGGTATTCTTAATGTAGCAATGCAAGAAGCAGCTAAGGCAATAAAAGAAGCTTCCGAGGAGATTAAAAAGGAGGGCATAAATGAGGAAATGAAAGAAGCCGCTCGCGAAATACAAGAGGCCCGCAAGGAAATGGAGATTGAAATGCGACGTGAAATGGAAGCTGACGGAGTTGATCCTGCCATTATTGAATCGTCTGTGAATGCAGCAAAAGCAGGAATGGATGTGGCCTCATTTGTTGTTGGAAACCTCAATGTTGAGGGGATTGTTTCTACTGCTTTGGGTGGTGCATCTGCAGGCTTTAGTGCTTTTGGCAATATTGTAGTTGATTCCCCGGGCTCTCAAAAGACATACAATAGCAATGATAATTCAAGAACAAAGCAGCTTGAAAAAGAAAATGAAGAACTTAAGAAAAAGCAAGCTGAGCTTGAAAAGAGGCTAAAAGAATTAGAAGATGCCAATAAAAAGAGAAAGAAGTAAGTGTATGTAGATTAGTGTTTTGTGTGAATGGTGTGAGGTGGTTTGGATTATAATATAAAACTATATACACAAGAAAGGCCAATGAGCGGGGGTTTTAGCCCGCTCATTTTTTTTGCCGCATTCTTTTCAAGAGAATTTTCGAGCCAATTCTTATTAAAAAAAATAAATTTGTCGGCCCAGGCAACTTCAACTAAAAAAATCGGGTTAATAGAAATAAATGGTCTTAAAGAATTAGAAATTGGAACTGAAGGAAGTTATTCATCATTGTAAATCTCAAAATCAAGTCGCTCAAGGCATTTTGTTCAATACCTATTATAAAAAAATGTACAATTTATCCATGCGCATATTGGCCAATCATCATGATGTTGAAGATGTACTAATTGATTCATTTACAAAGGTTTTTAATAATATCAAGCGATTGGAATACAGAGGAGAGAATAGCCTGAATAAATGGATCAAAACAATTGTGATTAACGAATCTATACGATATGTAAATGCACGAAATAAAATTAAATACGATGATGATTTGCCAGAATATGAAATGAATACTGTATTTGATTCTGATTTAACTGGCATTGATGTGGAGCAGGTCTATTCTTTAATTGAAGCAATGCCCGCAGGTTATAGAATGGTGTTTAACTTATTTGCCATAGAGGGTTATTCTCATAAAGAGATATCTGAAATGCTAAATATAACAGAGAATACCTCTAAGTCGCAGCTTAGAAAAGCAAGGATGAATATTATTGAAAAACTTAGCAAAATTAAGAAATATGGAAACGAATAAATTAGACTCATTTTTTAAGAAAGCTATAACTGAATCCGAAAACTATTACGATTCAAAAGCGGATGATGCTAAAGAAAATATATGGAACCATATACAGTTGCAAAGTCAAAGTAAATCAAAAATTTATTTGCTTCGGTTATTGGTTGCTGCAAGTATTGTTCTTTTTATCGGTCTGTCGATATTAACAATTTTAAATATCCAGAATAGAAATACCATAAATACGCTTGCTGAGTTAAACCGTAAATTGAAAAATGAAGTTGAAGAGAACCTCAATAATAATTTGAAAAATGAATCAATTGCAGCTAATACTATTATACACGATACACTTGTTGTTGAAAAGAAGATTGTTGAATATCATCCCGTTATTAAAACAGAACGCATTACTGATACGGTTTATGTAGAACAAATAGTTTATGTGGAAAAAGAACAAACTCCAGTTTTAATTGCAACGAATGATAATTTACACTCAACAGATTCATTGATTCAATCAACTGGAAATAATTATAAAACAGAGATTCTAATTAGTAAAAATGAACCTGTGAAAAAGAAGAAAAGGAAACGATTCCAATTTAGATTTGGTAATAGTAAAAACCAAATCAATGATGGAGCTCTAGCTCTTAAAACTAATCTTTAAAATTCGAATTATTAGGCGCCATAATTCTTATTATCAATTATTTATTAATTTAAAATATTACAAATGAAAAACCCAATAAAAATATATACGATATTCTTGATTTTGCTTATTAGCAGCATTACTTATGGACAAAAAACACATCTTGATTCACTTCATGTTAAAATAGATAATAGTGTTGAATTAAGTATGGTTATTAATGAATATTTGGATTTATCTGATAGTGTGGAAAAGGATCTCAAAAGCCTCCAGTCCCTTTTAAAAGATAATAGCCATATTCCCAATAATTCCCCATTTTCCATAAGCTTTGAACCTGAAAAACGGTTGTCAATAAAGCAAATTGAAGCTGTTGAAACAATTATTCTGGAAAACAATACTCCTGCATCTTATCATTGTATCAATCAATGCAGTATTCTTACCGATGAGTATACTTTGCAGATAAAATTTGATAAGATTGAAACATTAGTTTCTGATAATCTGATTCATAAAGTAAAGAAAGTCATAGATACGACAAGCACTGTTAAAGGAAGATTTACAAAAACATACAACTACTCTTTTAAGGGAGAAAAACTGATACATAATGAAAAACTCGACATTGTGAATGGTCCAATGGACCTTATAATTCTTAGTGGAGGTGTGGGTGTAAATTTGGTTAAAAATCAACCTGTTGTTGATCTTACAGCAGAATTAGGATTGATGTTCAGTAATAAGGGTATTTTGAAAAATCAGTATTATCTATCGTACAATGCATTATCTGATTTTGAAACTAATTCAAAAATTAATCTCAATGGATTTGCCAATATAGGATATCGTTATAATTTATCGAAAAACGCTAAAAAGTCTAATTGGTTGGGATTGGAGCTAGGTTATCTGGTTTCCCGACAAGGTGACTTTTTTGAAAACAACACTTTCAGGTTTGGTATGAATTGGAAAGCAGGTAAATATATGTCTGTTTCACCTCAATTATACTTTTCCAAAGACATAGCATATCCAGCATTACGAATTGGATTTGGATTTTAAACCATATTGTTTCAGGGATTAAGAACCAGGAGGTTTTAATCCCTGATTTTTTAACTTTAATTTCACAATAAAAGTGGATCACTTTATAAAGTTGTGGACTGAGCATATTTTGGATCACTTTGAAAAGTTGGGGGTATTCTATTTTAGTTAATAACAAACTCGATTTTATTTTTTTCGTTTCAGTGATTTATATCCTTTGTCTCAAGCCGACGGGCTCTTCATTTTTGAGGCCCCAAAAACGAAGCAAAAAGGGCTTGGCTTAACCTTTTAAGCGACCTTCTTTACTTTTGATTTCTAAATTAAAAAAACTCGATGATGCTATTTACAATTTTTTTCTAATTAGAGACATTGCGCATCATCTCGAACAGTTTTTAATTTGCCTATGGCCGAAATCTTCAAGTAGAAGGTGCCCGCTTAAAATACTTAGGCCTATTAAAATTAACCGATAATACATCTATTCTCCGCAGCTTCTAATGCGGGTTGGCTCGATCAAATTGGCGGGCTAGCCTTAGGGTGAATGTTCAATCAATTTAAATGACATAAAAGAGGCTTGTCCAGCTTTTATATGTCATTTAATTTATTGAACAGAGTGGGTGGAAGCGTAATTTGATCTAGACTTTTTTGTAACTTTTTTTGTCATGAAAAAAAGTTTTATTATAAAGTGTCCGCCACTTTTTCAACTGATCCATAAAAGTTCTCTGTTTCAAGTCTTAAGAGATATAATTTCAGTTTAATATAGATGCCGTGATTTTTTATAACACCGAAGATGTGATACATCGGTAGTAATTGTTTGATTTTTTTAACTCCGTTAGCAGTGATAGTATAACGTGATACATTGATCTGGTTGAAATTCTGATATTGGAGTTTTTACGGAAGAACAATTTAAAACTTCCTTGTACTTAATTGTATTAGAACAAACCCTTTTTAGAATGAGTAAATTTTCAGAAGTTGCTATAGTTAATAAGAAAGAAATTGCCAATAAAGTATTTGTAATTGAATTTAAGCGCGAATTTGATTTTAATCCCGGGCAAATTATTGGAATTACCATGTCGCCAGACGATAAGCCAAGATTATATAGCATTTGTAGCGGAAATAATGATAAGCATATTTCAATTCTCTTCAACGTGAAAGAGGATGGTAAATTGACTCCTCCCTTAGCAGCAGCAAATATTGGAGATAAAATATGGATCACAAAAGTGCATGGGAAATTTGTTTTCAATAATGAACTAGCATGGTGGATTGCAACCGGAACTGGAATTGCACCCTTTCATAGTATGTTTAAAAGTGGTCAAAATCCTTTAAAGTTAATTCAAGGTGGGCGGTTAAAATCAGATATGTATTTCAGCGATGAATTTAAAGCTATGAATGATTATGTAAGATGTGCATCACAAGATACTGGTGATGGTCTATTTGAGGGAAGATTAACTAAATATTTGAACGAATTAGAGGATATTCCTACTAATATCAATTACTATTTATGTGGAAGTACCAATATGGTGATGGATGTGCGTAATTTGTTAATTACTAGAGGGGTGGGGTTTGATAAGGTAATTACGGAAATTTATTTTTAAATGGTGCATTTTTAATTGATTTCTATTTTGGTAGGTGTTCGAAAATCAATTTGTAAAAAATAGTATAGAGTTATAATTTGAAATACAAAATATGAGTAAAGAAAATCTTTTCGGGAAAACATTAAATGAATTAAAAGATATATGCAGTGAATTAAAGCTTCCAGGCTTTACGGCAAAACAGATAAGTGAATGGTTGTACAAAAAAGAGATATCTACCATCGATGAGATGACCAATATCTCAAAGAAAAACAGAGAGTTGCTTTCAGTAGGTTTTCAGGTAGGATTGATTCCCTCAATAAAGGTAGATGAGAGTACTGACGGAACTAAAAAATATCTCTTCCCAGCAAAGGGTAAAAATTTCATTGAAACAGCTATGATTCCCGATAAGGATCGCAAAACAATTTGTGTGTCGTCGCAGGTGGGTTGTAAAATGGGTTGTTTGTTTTGTATGACTGCCCGCCAGGGATTTCAGAATAATTTGACAGCAGGTGAAATTGTTAATCAATATCGCTCCATTGACGAATTTCAGGACATTTCAAATATTGTGTATATGGGCATGGGTGAACCATTCGACAATTTAGATGAGGTTTTGAAAAGCATTGAAATTCTAACAGCTGATTGGGGTTATGCAATGAGTCCCAGAAGAATTACTGTTTCAACCATTGGTATTATCCCGGCTATGAAAACGTTTTTGGAAAATTCAGAAGCTCATTTAGCTGTGAGCATGCACACACCATTTGATGAGGAGCGTAAAGCTTTGATGCCTGTTGAAAGTGTTTATGCTTTAAAAGATGTGGTGAATGAGATTAAAAGCTTTGATTTTGGATTGCAACGCAGAGTATCATTTGAATACATCATGTTCAAAGGGGTGAATGATACTCCTGCTCATGTGGATGAGTTGGTAAAATTATTGAAAGGTGTGCGCTGCCGTATTAATTTGATTCGATTCCATCCAATCCCTGATTCAACACTAGTAGGTTCTGATGATCAGACCATTTTAAAGTTTAAAGAAACGTTGAATGATAAAGGCATTCTTACAACCATAAGAGCTTCCAGAGGGGAAGATATTTTTGCAGCTTGTGGACTATTATCCACAAAAGAGTTGGTGAAAAGTCAGGAAGAAGACTATTAATCGCTGATCAATGCTTTTTGATTGCGTCGAGCGTACATTATTATTGATGATATAATTAGTATAATCCCTAATATATAGATCCACCAGTAAAACTTTGCAGGCACATAATTAATAGAGAGGTTGTTGAGCGTATCCATCAAATCGGGCTGACTAAAGTGGTTATAGTTTTCAAAAAGATAAATTGTGTAATCAATTATAAATGAGACAAATACAACGAAAGCTCCGCTACCTAGCAACCACCACTCCCGGCTATTTATTCGTGCCGCCTTTCCCCGAATTGTTGAAAAACGAAGCATAAAGGCGCCAAGCAATATCATCAATACAGCAGCGATAATGGGGGTTATAACGGGTCCAGTCCAGTGAACAGGTATTAGGAATAGAATATCCCATGTCATGAAGGATTCAGGCCAGCCGATAAGGGCTTTCAGGAAAACATAGTAGAAAATATCCCAAATTGCAAAAACGATTAGAAACCACGCAAAACGTTGTGTAGAATTCCTGCCGCTTAACCATGCAACTGTACCAATCATGAAAAGCGAAGCAATTTCTCTTAAAAACTCTGTTACCGCAACGCTGTCTGATGTAAGTTGCAGAGGGAAGGTAAATCCGTCTGGATAATATAATTCCCGCAAGTATATAACTACTGCAGCTTCGAACATACCCATTGTAATTCCGAAGAGAATGATAGCATAAATCCCACGCCTGCTAATATCCTTATATTTTTGCATAGTTTTTTAAACTAGTTTTTTCAAATCGTTTCTGCAACTTTCAGCTAATTCCGGTATTTCTATTGCTTTTTTTATGCCTTCTATATTTTCTTTAGGGTTATATAGAAAGTGGTATATTTTATTAACGGATGGATTATTATTAAATTTTCTTATGGTTTCAACTGTATCACCAGATTTTATTTTACCCGTTTTTAAAACACGCACATAAATGCCAGGTTTCTCTGCTTGTATAAATCTTTTGAGAGCTTGGTTATCTTCTAACCGGATGTTAAGCTTAAAGCAAGGTTGTCGGGGCTGTGTAACTTGAACTTCAGTATCGCCAATTTTGAGAACATCGCCTATATTAATATTGTCTTCATCCAGGCCTTGTATAGTAAGGTTTTCACCAAACATACCCCATTGCCAATCTAAATTGGGATATTCAGCTTTCCAAAATGCATAGTGGTCGGCAGAATATAAGTAACATGCTTTATCATTACCGCCATGGTATCTACGATCTTCTACAAAATCATTTTCAACGTCTGTTATGCCCAGCGTTATTGGTTTGTTTGTAGGATATTTATAAATTCCTGTGTAAACCTCTTTATCTTTCCATTTTACCTTTTTCCTTTCTCCAATGTTGGTGGATATTACTTTCATACACTTTAGTTTATTGGTTAAAGCTAAATTAGCCAAAAACATTGGACTAATTTGGCTTCATTCTCAAATTGTTTCCAATATTTATCTAAAGGATTTCCGAATCTCATCATTAGGCTTTGGTGAAATAACAGTATCTGCTTGCCAATGAGATCGGCAACTATTTAAGTATGATGCTCTGGAAGTGATTGAGCTCGAATAATACTACGAATTTTGAATTGCAGCAGGAACCGGAACCAATATTCCAACAGCTTCATATGCTGTTTCAGCCATTTTTAGCAATTCGTTATATATATCAGCATATACAATTCCGACTTTGGTTTTATATTCCCCTTTTCGCAAGTTTTTGAAATGCTCCTCTTTGAGCTTTGTATGTTCCTCACGAATGGTTAAAATAGCTTGCTTAAGTTCAGGTCTGGTGGTTTTGAATTTCCGGTCGTTAATAATTTTCATCGTAATGCTGAAAAAATCAGAAACCTGATCTGAGAATTTAATTAGATTATCATTTAGGTCATCAGGAAATGGAGTTTTTAAGTTCATTTTACGACTTATCGCATTTGATACAGCATAGCATGAGTCGGCAATACTTTCAATTTGACTAGCTGTTTGTAACATTTTATGAATGGTTTCAGCCGCCTTAGGACTTAAATCCTGCTGTGATACTTCAGATAGATAAGCTGCGATTTCTATCTCCAATTGATCTGAAAATTCTTCGCTTTTATTTATTTTTTTCTGCAAATTGCCAATTTCCTTCTTTTTATTTGTTTGAAAAAGTGCTCTCGAATCATCAAACATCTTTTCTACACGTTCTGTATAAACTAATAACTCTTTTCTGGCTTGAAAAATAGACATTTCTACAGTTGAAAGCATACCCGTTCTAATATGTTGTAATTTAAATTCTTCATCACTTTCTTTCTGTTTTATTATCTTCAGAATTAGTTTTTCAAGCGGTTTTACAAACCAGACTAATATGGAGGTATTCAATACATTAAAAGTCGTATGAAATATAGCTAATGCGATTGGTATTGCTACAGTAGTTTGTTCCATGGACTGTCCATCATTCATAAAAGGAGAACCGAAACCATTGGCTTCTGATATAGAACCAATTAAACGTAAAAAGGGATAAAAGAACGGTAGAATTAAAACTATTCCATTCAGGTTGAAAAATAAGTGTGCCAGAGCGGTTCGCTTTGCTGATGTATTGGCCACCAGGGCAGCCAGATTTGCAGTGATTGTAGTTCCAATATTTTCGCCAAGTACCATAGCAGCAGCCATTTCAAAATTAATCCATCCATTGTAGCACATTACAAGCGTCAATGCCATAACTGCGCTCGAGGATTGAATAATTAGAGTTAGAATAGTTCCAATTGCCAGAAAGATAAGTACTGACCAATATCCAAAATCTGAAAACCTGGTAAGAAAACTTAATATCTCAGGGTTGCTATGTATATCCGGAGTCGAGGCTTTTAAGAAGTCAAGACCAATGAAAACAATAGCAAAACCAATAATTACATTTCCCCATTGACTTCTGGTTATATTTTTGGAAAAGAGTAGGGGTAACGATAACCCTATTAAAGGCAATACCAATGCACTAATCTTTACTTTGAATCCAAGTATTGAGATTAACCATGCTGTTACGGTAGTACCAATATTAGCACCCATAATTACACCAAGTGATTCTGCAAAAGATATCAAGCCTGCATTTACAAAGCTAACTAACATAACAGTAGTCGCAGATGAGCTTTGTATTATTGTTGTTATAAGGAAACCAGTAAAGATACCTTTAAAACGATTTGAGGTCATTGCAGACAAAATATTTCTCAGTTTATCTCCTGCAACTTTCTGAAGAGATTCACTCATCAGTTTCATTCCAAAAAGAAAAAATCCCAGTGCGCCGAATAATTTTAGTAAATCAAAAAAAGAATAGTCCATGATATAATAACCTCTAATTTGTCAATGTCTTTTATTTCAGTGTTTTATCTTTGGTTTAAAGAATAGTTCTGAATAAAAAATATGACCCCGAAATTAAGAAAAAGATTTCTTTTGAGCTTAATATGTGTTGTATAATATAAAAACTTATGAATGCAGGCTTTTAGTTCTATTTGATTTTAATCATAAGTTATTCATTATCTGTAGTATGTGGACATTTTTATTGTAGTAAGAAACTATCATTTCCACCTAGACTATTTGGAATACATTTTTTCGCGTAATTCCATTATTCCAGGATCCGAAAAATAATTATTGTAATCCATCAATTTATCGATTGTTCCGTTGGGAGTGAGTTCAATGATACGGTTGCTAATAGATCTTATAAATTCGTGGTCATGTGAAGCCAACATAATATTGCCTGGAAATCTAACTAAATCGTTATTGAAAGCTTGTATCGATTCCAAATCCAGGTGATTAGTGGGGGTGTCAAGTATTAAAGTGTTGGCGTTGGAAAGCATCATTTTGGCAATCATGCAACGCATTTTCTCTCCACCTGAAAGTACGTTTACTTTCTTGTATATTTCTTCACCCGTAAAAAGCATTTTACCCAGATAACCTCTTACAAATACTTCAGTAGTGTCATCTGTATATTGACAAAACCAATCATAAATGCTTAAATCGCTGTTGAAAAAATCCGTGTTATCTAAGGGTAAATAAGCATGTGAAATGGTTTGTCCCCATTCATATGTTCCGCTGTCTGCTTTTCGGTTACCATTGATAATTTCAAAAAAGGCAGTCATAGCGTTTGTGTCTTTTGACAAGAATACCACTTTTTCTCCTTTTGCAATAGAAATATCAACGTCTTTGAAAAGCACTTTTCCATCAACGGATGCGCTTAAACCTTCAACTTCTAATATTTTAGTCCCGGGTTCGCGTTCTGGTTTAAATATAATACCAGGATACTTTCTGGTAGATGGTTTTATGTTTTCCACATTGAGTTTTTCCAGCATTTTTTTGCGGCTCGTGGTCTGTTTCGATTTTGCCACATTAGCACTAAATCGTGAGATAAACTCTTGTAGTTCTTTTTTCTTCTCTTCAGCTTTCTTGTTTTGAGCCTGTTGTTGTCTCAAAGCCAACTGACTACTTTCGTACCAGAAACTGTAGTTACCAGCGAATAATTGAATATCATTAAAGTCAATATCTACAATATGAGTACTGATTGAATCTAAGAAGTGTCTGTCGTGGGATACAACTAATACGGTATTGTCAAAATTGGCAAGATAGTTTTCTAACCATAATACGGTTTCTAAATCTAAACCATTGGTAGGCTCATCCAATAAAAGATTATCCGGTTTGCCAAAAAGTGCTTGTGCAAGTAATACTCTCACTTTCAAATCTTCAGCTAAATCTTTCATCATGGAGTAGTGGAGATCTTCTTTTACACCAAGGTTGCTTAACAAAGCTGCTGCATCACTTAAAGCATCCCATCCGCCCATATTTCCGTATTGTTCCTCCAGCTCTGCAGCTTTTATACCATCTTCATCTGAGAAATCAGGCTTAGCGTACAATGCATCTTTTTCGTGCATGATTTGCCAAAGCTCCTGGTGGCCTTGCACAACAGTGTCCAGTACTGTAAACTCATTAAATGCAAAGTGGTCCTGACTTAATACAGATAGTCTTTCACCTGAATCCATTGTAATGCGACCTGCTGTTGTATCAATTTCCCCGGCTATTGCTTTAAGAAATGTTGATTTTCCTGCACCATTGGCACCTATTACACCGTAACAATTACCTGCTGTAAACTTTAAATTTACATCTTGAAATAATACTCTTTTACCGAATTGGATTTTTAGATTTGAAACTGTAATCATTATTTTATTCTCTTTTTTTGAAGCCGCGAAGGTAGGTAAAATCTACGTTGAACTTAAGGTTATTGTAAATACGTTTTAATTAATTGCCCTAAAACATGTTGTCACATATTTTTTTAAAATGAGCATCATAGTATTACATTTTTTATGCCACTATTGCGTGCAAATTCCAATTTTCAGTTTTAATTGAATTTAAATTATGATTTTGTTATTACAGGTAATCGACAAGGTTATTAAGTTACTTGTGGATAAAGTAGTTTCAATCCACGTAGGCCATTGAGTGGAATGTGTGATGGGTTTGCAGGGAATCGAAATGGCCGGACTAATTCTCTTCACTCACAAATGACTTCCACCATTTTTCCTGTGGAATTTCTTCAGACCCAATTATTATTGGTTCTCCAATTTTTGGAGTAGTCACAGGTATTTTTAGTTCATTAGCTTTGGCTAAAGAGCGTTTAATCGGATCTGTCCAATCGTGAAAAGCCAGCGTGAAAGCACCCCAATGAATCGGCATCATGAGTTTGCTTTTGAGATCAGCTGCTGCTTGAGCTGTTTCTTCTGGCATCATGTGAATAAATTTCCAGTTTTCATTGTATTGCCCACACTCAATTAATGAGATATCAAACGGCCCATACTGTTCTCCAATTTCTTTAAAATGTTTTCCATAGCCGCTATCACCACTGAAGAAAATATTGTCATTTTTACCCTGAATTACCCAAGAGCACCAGAGTGTAGTGGCCCGGTCAAATAATCCACGGCCGGAAAAATGTCGTGCAGGAGTGCAGGCAAGTTTTATATGTTCAAAATGTATACTGTCTCCCCAGTTCAGTTCATGAATGATGGAATCGTTAACACCCCAATCTTTCAAATGGTTACCAACACCTAGAGGAGCATAAAATTGACCAACCTTATTTTTAATTGTTTTAATGGTCTTATAATCAAGGTGGTCGTAGTGGTCGTGGGAAAGAATAACGGCGTCAATGTTGGGTAGTTTTTCGGCAGTTATTGGGGGTTCTTCCGAGTATCTTGTTGGTCCGGAAAAGGAGACAGGTGAAGGTTTTTTGCTCAACATCGGATCAATTAAGATTTTTTTACCATCCATTTCCAATAAAAATGAGGAGTGCCCAAACCAGGTAAGGCGGGTTTGGACAGATTTGTAATTGGCTATATCGGTTGAGTCTATTTTTTGTACAGGAATACTTTCTTTTGGACTTCGGTTGGGCGACTTATTCATCATCTCTTTAAAAACCTTTCTGAAATTCATGTCCATAGGGCTTGGCTGAAGGTTTTGAAATTTGCCCTTTTTGAAATTGCTCAGTTTTTCATATTCAGCTTTCTGCTGTTTCGATAAACTATCACCAAATTGAGGACTGCACGACATGAACACTGTTATACCGATTACACCAAAAACTATGATTCCTAATATTGAAAGTCCAACCATTTTAAACATTTTTTTCATTAAACCCTGATCTTATTACTTGATTTCTTCTAGTAACAATTATAATGCTGAATTGGATTTTTTGAATAGCCAATATTTTTGAAAATCAATTCCAAAATTTCTTAAATTAGTAGAGATGGTTACAATACTAAAAGTTTAATATATGAGAATTATTGTTTTTGCTTTTGTACTAAGCATGATTGGAATATCATGCGGTACACAGACGGTTCCGGTTGTAGAGCCCGATTTTAACGGATCTTTTTGGAATGATAGTCCTGAAAAAGTTTTAGAAACAGTAGGACTTGGAGAACCTAAAGAATATCCTGACGGACTTATCCTGCAGCTTGAATGGGAAGGTGATTTTTTAGGTGCAACTACTAATTTGGATGAAGGTGACGTGGCTCGTATGGCTTACTTTTTCGAAAATCAGAAGTTAAAAGGAGCATGGTATTATATTATGGCGCCAAAGACACAAATCAATGGTCAAAAATATGTAGAAGAGATGAAATCAAAAATGGGTGAGCCAACTAAAGTATGGGAAGATGCAGAAATGAGCAAGAAATTCTATCTGTGGCAAAACGATAAAACAGTCGTTAAAATGATGGTTCGCGATGCCGGAGAAAAAGAACGTTTCGAATGGTACAATTATGAAATTGGTTGGTTTGAAGCAAATAAGGATCAGATATTGAAATAGAGATATTTTTCTCGGTTAATAAGCATTAAGTAGGAGGTGAGGTATGTGCGAATTAGAAATAGGCGATTCACTGCATCGGCAGTACATACAACATTATAGCTAGCGCATGCATCACACTTCCTGCAATTACGAAAAGGTGCCAGATCAGGTGATGGTATGGCATCTTTTCCATTTTAAAAAAGATAGTTCCAAACGTATAGCAAAACCCACCTATAAAAATAAATACCATGCCCATGGAAGGCATGTTTCGGAATAGTGGATTAAGGAAAAAGAGCAGCATCCAGCCCATAATAATATAGGAAACAATGAAGAAGATATTGACGCCTTTTTCAAATTTATTAGGTAAGAAAAATTTGGCAATAATACCAGCAAGTGCAAATCCCCATTGAGCTCCAAACATGGTCCAACCCCAATCATCTTTTAAGGCTACTAGTGCCAGTGGAGTATATGTTCCTGCAATTAGCAAATAAATGGCAACCTGATCGAAGTTGTGAAAAAAGTCTTTGATTCTGCCTACTTTCAAACTATGATTTAGTGTTGATGACAAATAAAGTAAAATAAGCGTAGCACCAAAAATACTTGAGCTAACAACTCCTCTAACTGTACCATATTTAACAGCGATAATAACCATAAATACAAGTCCTGTTATAGATAAAGCTGTTCCAATTCCGTGTGAAATGGCATTGGCAAGCTCTTCGCGTTTACTGAATCGACCTGCTATTGCTTTATTTGTCATATTTGTTTGCATTAGTTCATTGCAAAGTTATGATCATTTCTTATAGAATGAAATTTCAATAGAAATTTTACTTTTTGAAATTCAGCGTATTTAATATGTCTATCTATACTCTTTCACATATTTTCTTCCAAATCCTCCAAATGCGATAGTGAGGGAGTGAGTAGCGCCGTTTAAGGATTTATATTGAGAAGAAAATTGAGGTTTAGAATACATGTAACCCAAACGGATAAACCAGTTTGCAGTTTCTTCTCCTGTGGAAAGCATCGTGATGTTTGATTTAGCTATTCGAATGTCGTAGTTAATCCCTATCATAAATGTAGGAGTGATATCCGGCAATACATCTTTTAGAAGAGGCTCGTATTCTTCTTTACTTGGACTTAAAACTAAAACAGAAGATCCAATATGGGGTGTAATTCTAAATGTTTTATTTTCTAAAATAACATATCCCAATGAAAGCCCCATGTTTGTATAACTTGCTGATTCACCTTTTTCCCACAATTCCAGATCTTCGTCTTGTAAAGGCACGTCAATTCTATTTTTCATAGCGCCAATCTGATCAATAAAATGAAGGGCAAATTTTCGATAGTAAAATGTAAATGAAATTGCAAAAGGAGCATGATCATCGTATTGTTTTGCAAAACCACCTGTTTTTACAATATACCCACTTTGAAATGTAAAAGAAGCAGCCCATTTGGCCGGAACCTGTACATTACGGATATGAATGCGAACATAATATACGTATTTGCTTTTAGGATATTTCATCAGAAAAGCATCCGCCAAATTGTTTAATTCTGATTGATTCGTATCCGGATCATTTTCCTTTTTGAGTATATTTCTGAGGCTTAAAATTAGAAAATCCTTTTCTTCTGATGACCGTTGACTTTTTTGTATTATTTCTTCAATTTCTTCTCTTTTAGATTTCAATTTGGTTTTTAGTAACTGATATAATCTGTCGCGTGGAGGTTGTATTCTTCTCGTATATTGATTTTTGGCTTTTGAGGGTTCTGTTTTTATTTGAATCAACATATCATCATAATCACCTGTCAAATAAGCAATATGCCATTTTTCAAGTTTGTAAATAGCTCTTATGCTACTGTCTTCCAGATTGTTGTATAGTTTGTTTTTGATTTCTTTTAGTTTGTCAAAATCTTCATTTTCTAGATATCTTATAAGTAGTTGACGACCAGCTTGTATTCTTAATCTTTTGGACTTTTGATTATTATTAAAATCCTTACTGATTCTATCATTTTGTGAAAAAGAAAGATGCACTGCGAAAATTAAAAATAGAATGATTGAAAGGCTTTTCATATAGGATTAGTTTGTAATAATATCGCATTATACATAAATAATTGTTTAAAAAGAAATATGAATAATATTTTGGATAGAAAGAATATCGACGATGAACGAATAGTATTGCAAAAATTTGTAACTTGAGATACATGAAACGAATTACATACATAAGTCGAATGTCAAGTACACTTCCTGTATCTGAAGTTGAAAATATCGGTCTAGTTTCTGCTGCTAATAACAGGAAAAAAAGTATTACAGGAGTATTGATTTTTGTGCAGGGTTTGTTTTTTCAGCTTTTAGAGGGTGAGGAAAAAGCTGTAGACGAGCTTTTTGCAACTATTAAAGAGGATGATAGACACGAAGAGGTTATGTGTTTAAAAACTGAAAATAATGTGACTGTGAGGCTTTTTCCTGAATGGTCTATGAAAATGATCAACCTCGATAGAAATGATAGCGAAATAATGATGCCAATTCGTATTTTGCTGCAAAATGTGATGGATTCGCATAGTATTATCTTGAAATATACACAGCCAGCAGTTTCTAATATTTTTAATCAAGGTTTAAATCCTTTGGATACTAAGTTGCATAGAACAGACAAGGTAATTCTGTTTGGAGATATTGTTTCGTTTTCAGCAATATGTGAAAATCGACCTGTTGAAGAGGTTTCAGAGCTAATTAATCTGTATTTCGAAATTTGCTCCAATAATATCATGGCCTATAAAGGAGAGGTTACTAAATATATGGGAGATGGTATAATGGCATTTTTTGATATAGATAAAGCAGATAAGGCATTACGTGCTTGTGTAGAAATATTGCAGGAGATTAACGAAATGAAGCAAAATATTAAATCTGGCGATCCTCTTATTAAAAAATTGCGCACAGGTTTTGGAATTTCTAGTGGTAATGTATTAGAAGGTAATATGGGCTCAAGCTTCAAAAAAGACTATACGATTATAGGTGATGCTGTGAATGTTGCTGCTCGCCTTGAGGCATATACACGAAAAATAAAGAAGGCTATTGCATTTACTGATGATGTTAAAGAAATTTTAAGTGAAGATTGGGATTATATTCCACATGGTAAAGTTGAATTGAAAGGAAAACATCACCTTGTTGAAGTATTCTCATTAAACACTCCCCTATAATGCTGCATTCAATGTTTGAAGAGCCAAATTATTCTGTCATATGAAATAATGTAATGAAAGACAATTAGTGAAGCTATTACTACACATAGAATATTGCGACCTGTATCGAATATGCACCAGCTGGCAAATCCGAAGAAAAGAATTTCCAAAATAAGTCTTGCGTAACCTTTAATCGGAACTGGCGCTCTGCCTGATCTGCTAGGATCTCCTGGAACTGCAAATATACCCCATAAAATAGCCATGAAGATTGGAATAAATATAGCTTGAATATATTTGAAGTCATTGTTAGCAGTTGTCCATCCCCAGATACCAACAAAGACAAGTGCAGCAGTTTCAAGCAAAAACCGCAACGTTAGATTTATTGGATGTGATCCCATGGCTTTTGGTTGTTGGTTTGTATTGTTAAACGTATTAATATACAATAAGTTACGTTTTCTTGAGTGTTATTTTAAGATGTTGATGTCACCAACTAATTCTAAACCTGCAATGGATGTGCTATCGCTAAATATCAGTTGATCTTTGTTATTGTAGGCTTTTATCTTTAGTTTAGCATTAATTCCCTCGGATATTCGCCTATCCATTGAACCATTTACGGGAGCAATTAGAATCCCTGATTTTTCTTGTTTTGCTTCAATTAAATAAGTGAGTCTCTTATGTTTAATAGTTATATTGATTTGATTTTGGGAAATAATATCAAATTCTAATTTAGAGCGATTATAAGTGCCAAACCGGTGAACTTTCCCATTATTCAGAAAGAACCCCAAAAATCCTGTGAAATGACTTCCTAACCATGGGATGTTGGCTATGGACAGCATAAATGAAGTGTTTTTAGTTGTGAAATTATTGCTTTGTATCCATATCCATGCGGCAGGCATGGAACTTCCCCAATCTTTTTCAATATATCCGCTGCCAGAATCAAATGCATGTTGCTGCTCATTTAGTTGCAAAGTTCCACTTAGTTGATGATTTAAACTTACAACTCCATGATAGCATTGCATAAAAGGTATAAACCGGTAAATTCCCATTATGCGCTTGTTTCGTTTTTTTTGAGGTGTTAGATCTGTAATGTTTTCCATAAAAACCTTTCCAGTTAAATGGAAAGTATCATCCTTAATATTAAGAACAATGCTGTCTTCAGAAAAGAAATTCTCCCCAATCATTACGGCAAAATTTTCGGTCGAAAATTGAAAGTCGTTTATGTGGAATGATTTGTAATAAGTGTGGCCTGTTTTTCCGTTTATTACTTGTATAAATGCATGTGATTCATCACCCTTTTCTGATATTGATATCCCTGGTATTACACTTAAAATTGATTCCCCTTTTTCACTAACCATTTTAAAATACCATCCTTCAAAATAGTTTTTGTCTTTTTTGTTGCCTTGAAATAGTTTAGAGTATTTCAATTTTTTCAATCCATAACCTGGCTTTGAATCACCAATTTTATAAAAGCTGATCGTATTTTCGGTTTGACTATAAGCGGCTGTAGAGAAAAGGAAGTGTAATATTAAGGATACAAGTATGATAAATCGGGATGAGATCATTATATCTATATTTATAATTGTAAAGCTAATTAGTTTTATCATTAATAAGTAATGTTTTCATTTGATAAGTTACAACTTAGTGATTCAAAATTTGTTATTTTACATGAGCAATAACCACTAATAACCTCTTTTGTATATGAAAATTTTCATGATATACTGCCATACTGCATTAAGTCCTTCTGTGCTTAAACGTGCTATATTGGTATCTGCAGTTGTGGGCTCAATTCTTAACTTAATTAATCAGGGGTGGCAAATTACTCATGCCGATTGGACTCATATTAACTATATTAAAATGGGACTTACTTTTTTAGTTCCATATTTAGTTTCAACATATAGCAGCACCAAAGCAAAACTCTCTTTCCCTGTAAGCGAGGTGAGTTCATTGGATGCTGTTTTGGAGTGTAAATCATGTAATAAATCAAGAATTTTTGTAAATAAAGGAGAAATTATACCACCTTGTAATACCTGTGGGCATGCTAAAACGAAATGGAAAATAGTTGAACGGGGACATAATCAACATCGCATAATAGAGGATAATAATGAAAGTATGGCGCTTTTTGCACAAATGAATCCCGCTCCAGTTTTGCGTTTCGATGAGTATGGAGTAATTTCAAAATCGAATACAGCTGCACAAAATGCTTTTCAAACGCCACATTTAGAAGGCGAGAATATTGAATCTTTCATTCCGGTAATTAAAGAAATAGATATAAAACAATTTATTCAAAAGGGTGATATTAGAAGTATTAAAGCTACTAACAAGCAAGGATCGTTGTTTCGCTTTGAATTAAGAGGTTTGCATCAGTATGGCGCTGTACAAATGTATGGTGCTGATATAACTGAAATTGTAAATGCTCAAAATGAGATTAACCGATTTCATACCGGGCTTCAGCAAACTTCTAATTCTATTATGATTACCAATACTAAAGGGGAAATTCAATACGTAAATAGTGCTTTCGAAAGAATTTCAGGATATGAAAAAGATGAAGTTATTGGTAAAAATCCCCGTTTTTTAAAGACAGATTTTACTTCTGCCGAAGAGTATGATAATTTGTGGAAAACCATTTCAAAAGGAGAAGTTTGGAAGGGTGAAATGCTGAACAGAAGAAAAGATGGTACCACTTATTGGGAGGAATCAACCATTTCTCCAGTAATTAATGATTTTGGAGAAATTGAATCGTATATCGCAATAAAAGAGGATGTTACTGAGAAGCGAGCAATAAAGCAAGACCTTGAAAGTATGGCTTTATTTGCCAACTTGAATCCGGAACCTGTTTTCCGTTTTGAGGCAAGCGGTAAAGTATTAAGGTCTAATCCCGCAGCTGATCTTGCTTTTGAGTTTGAAACACTAGAGGGGCAGAATATAGAAGAATTAATTCCTGAACTTAAAGAGGTAGATTGCCAGGCGTTTATAGATGAGGAGAGGATAGAAATTATAGAAGCAAATGTGCATGAGCGTGTTTTTCGGTTAATATTGAGAGGATTAAAAGACTTACAGGTTGTTCAAACTTATGGGTCAGATATTACCAAGCGTAAATTGGCTGAGGAAAAAGTGCGTCAACAAAAACATGCAATTGAAAGTAGTATTCAATATGCGTCTCGTATTCAAGGGGCAGTTTTACCTTCCGAGGATAATTTGACTAGAAAATTTAAAGACAGTTTTATTCTCTATAAACCCCGTGATGTAGTTAGTGGTGATTTTTATTGGATGAAGCAAACAGAAGAAAAATCGATTGTGGTAGCAGCCGATTGTACTGGTCATGGTGTCCCTGGGGCATTTATGAGTATGTTAGGAATAGCTTTGCTCAATGAAATTGTAAATAAAAACCCAAATTGTCCTGCAGGGGAAATTCTTGATAATTTGCGTAATAACCTTAAAACAACATTGTCACAAAATAATAATATAGGTGATCCGAAAGATGGAATGGATCTCTCGCTTGTAATAGTTGAGCATAAAAAAATGACCATGCAGTTTGCTGGAGCTTACAATGGAATATATTTGATTCGAGACAAAGAATTGATTGAATATAAAGCAGATAAAATGCCAATTGGATACCATGTTAAAGAAATGCCTCATTTCACCTCTGTAGGCATTGATCTTATGGAAAATGATGAGGTTTATATGCTGTCAGATGGTTATCCTGACCAGTTTGGAGGAGATAAAACAATGAAATTTAGCAAGAAGCAATTTAAAAAGCTAATTGTTGAAAATAGTGGTAAATCTATGTCAAAGCAAAAAGAGTTACTAAATAAAGCTTTTTTGGATTGGAAAGGATCAAATGATCAAATAGATGATGTTCTGGTAATTGGGTTTAGAGTGTGAGTATAGAGTATTGTGTTTGTTGCTAATAAAATACTTTATTGTCAGCTTTAATCAAGGAAGATCAATTATCCACGATCCACGATACAAAATGCCGAAAAATAAAAAATCTTTGATTTTTTTAATTTTTCGAGCATCCACGAAAAACAAATCAAATTACAAATTTGAGTTTTTCGGGATCCACGATCCATAATCAAAAACTTTTAGTTAACAATTTAAATCTGCATTTCTCATATTAATGTCATAGTTTTACATCACAAACCAACAGAACGTATACTTAACTTATTTACTAACAACAATTTTATTGCTATGAAAAAATTACTACTCGCCATTTTAATGGTAAGTTTTATGGCTCAATTTGCAATTTCGCAACCATGGATGGAATACATTCAAGAGCCTCAAAAAAAAGAGTTAACCCTAAATGATTTTCGAGATGCATTTAATAAATGGATTGATGAGAATCAAATTGTAGAGGGTAAAAAACAAATAGATGGAGAATGGGTTAAAGTGCCCGGATATAAGCTATTTAAACGATGGGAGTATTTTTGGGATTTGCGTGTAAATCGAACGACAACAGCCTTTCCAACTACAAATGCTGCCGCTCAATTTGCAAAGTATAAAGAAGAGAATCCTCAAAAAAGCAGCAGTGGAGATTGGGTTGCTGTAGGACCAAGTTCTTCAGACGGAGGCTATGCTGGTTTAGGGCGTGTAAATTGCATTGAATTTCATCCAACAGATAATAATACATTTTGGATTGGAACTCCATCAGGTGGAATGTGGAAGACAACTAATGGTGGAACAAATTGGACCTGCCTAACCGATGGGAATGATGTGATTGGGGTTTCTGATATTGCATTAGCCAATGATTTTACAACATCGAATACTATGTATATTGCAACTGGTGACAGAGATGGTGGTAGCTCATGGACATTAGGTGGTGGAGTAAAAGGAGATAATAACTCTATTGGAATATTAAAATCAACAAATGGTATGTCCTATATTTTGTTTTACTTTGAATGTTTAAAAGATTAAGCCAATGAACCCATCCGCATCTGGTTGGATTGATAAATTTGGGTACGATGTAAAAGATAATCTTGAGGTTTTTTCAGATTTCAGGGATCTATACGGGGGACTTAAAACTTCTGGCTTTGTCTATGGTCTGAATATTAAGGTTCCACGTTTTATAAGCCCTGAACACACCTTGTCTGAGGATGAAAAAGCAAAGATTAACCTGCTAACAGCCTTATTTTTTACATTTAAATTAGAACGCAGCAGTTCTGATTTTGATGATTTTCTTCAAACAATTTTTCAATTTTATAAGGAACTCAATATTAGTAACATTTCTTTTCTCAATAAAATCCTTGCAAGCAGTAAAACTTCCAATCAGCTTGAAAAGCTAATTGACTCCAGAGTTTACCTTGACGACAATGTATTTAGCAAAACCTTTAACAGGATAATCACAA
>PKTE01000013.1 GCA_002869335.1 Salinivirgaceae bacterium
AAATTTATTTCTCTTCAATTAACGGAAGAAAATCCGATTCTAGATAAAAAGTATTTGAATAAATTAATTGAACCTGTTAGTGGTCATTTCTACGCCGCTGGTTGGGGTGTTGCGGAGTATCCCTGGTCAAAAGGAATTACCTTGAACCATTGCGGAAGCAATGAAATTTGGTATGCTTCAGTTTTAATTACTCCAACATTAGATAGAGCATTTGTGGTAGCCACCAATTCGTGTGATTTTAGTTCCACACCCGATGTTTGCTTAAAAATAACAAATAAGATGATTATTAAGGAATTGAAATTAAATAATAGGTGATTTACAGTGAAAGGAAAATTAAGCTCAATAAACTAAATGCAATTTATGTAAAGAAACTTGACACTTAGTGTTAAGTTTTTTTACAAAATATTTGGACCAGACTATAGTTCAGATTTTATTGTAGTCATATATAGGTATTTATGAATTGTGGTAGTATGATTGTTAATTATTTAATCCAATGAAGAAAATACTTTTTATATTAATAGCTATAATACAACTAAATGCGATTGCTCAAGAAGCAAACAGGCAATTTGTTTTTATCGACACAATACAATCCAAATACCTAAATCAAAAAGAGGTCGTTCAAATCTATTTGCCTTCCGATTACTACCATTCAAATGATAAGTTTCCTTTACAAGTTGTGTTGGGGAAATATGCAAGAACAAAAATGTATGCTTCTATTTCAGAGTATCTTAGTAGTTCATATCATATAGCTGAATTAAAGCAATTGCATACAATCCCGGAATCAATTGTGGTAGGTTTAGGCCATGCACCAAAAAACAACATGGGAAATTACAGAAAATTTGTTTGCAATGAAGTGCTGCCATTTATTGAAAAAAAATACAGGGAAACCCACTATAAAACATTAGTTGGGCACTCCTTAGATGGCGAATTTGTGATACACGAATTGCTAAATGAATCGTCTCCTTTTAACGCATATTATAGCACAGCTCCTTCAAATTCTGAATATTTTATCGAGGAGCTAAATAAAGAAAATAGACTATTGTCATTGAAAAAGAGGATGATAAAGCTATATCTAGTTGCAAGCCAAAAGGACTATTTTTATAAGGAAAATTTAGAGCTGATAGCTGCTTTTAAAACAATAGTAAATAACCTTTTTGTGTTTAAGGCAAAAGTAACCACTTCCGATACACATCATACTATTTTCCCAACTTCAATAATCGATGCCCTGTTCTTTATGTATGAGGATTGGAAATTTGATATTCCTGATAAAGATGCTGCAAACACAGTACAGCTATTTTTGAAGCATTATAATCAGTTGTCAGAGAAGCTCGGGCTAAAGATAAATCCCCCAGAGTTTGATTTTTATCTATTGGCATACGTTTTAAATGAGAGGAATCAAACAGAAGAAAAAATAGAGCTGCTTAAAAAATGCAAAGAACTATATCCGGAAGCATTGAATGCTGATGCATATTTGGCGCGTACGTATTATTCCATTGGTGATTTACAAAATGCAAAAATCTATAATGGTTATGCTTTAACATTAAATCCACAGAACGAATTTGCTAAAGCGACTAAAGTAATTCTTGAGAATGAAGAATAAAACCAGTACTTATAAAGAATAGCGTTAACAAAATATCATAACTAAATGAACAAAAAGATAATCCTGATTCAAATTCTGATTTTAGCATCATTACTTACGAAAGCAATCTTTGCGCAAGATGTTTGCGTGAATGTTGGATTAAAGGTCAGTCTCGAATCTGCTGTATTGCAGGAGAATAGGAGTGTTTTGATACACCTTCCCAATGGTTATAAGGACTCAAATAAGTCATATCCGGTATTGTACAGATTAGATGGTAGCAAGGAGCTTATGATGGAAACCTTGGCTACAACAAATAGATTGACTTACAGTGAAGAGGTTGCACCCGAAATGATTATTGTAACCATCGAAAATACCAACCGACCGAGAGATATGTGGCCAGTAAATGCCCTATATTATCCCGAACCAAATATTGCCGGAGCTAAAGCATTTTTATCGTTTATAGAAACTGAACTTATTCCATATGTTGAGGCCAATTACCGAACAAATCAAAAGAACGTCCTTATTGGACAATCATTAAGTGGAATTTTTACATCATATGTCTTCTTAACTAAGCCAGAATTATTTGATTCGTTTATCATTATTAGCGCTGCTTTTCCAGGTTGTGAAAACTACTTTAAGGATATTACGCTTAAAGCTTTTGAGCAAAAGGATAAGTACAAGGGCAGGAAAGTTTTTATGACTAATGGATTGAAAGATCCGCTTGATCCGGATGGTACATTTCAACAGCATATTGTTGAGTTTTCCAATTCTATTAGTGAGAACCTAAACAACTATATAGTTGCAAAGTATATGACGTACGAAAATGAAGGACATGTGCCTTATCATAGTTTATATGACGGGTTGAAGTTTGTTTTTGTATCGAGCCCAGGTCATTAATTGTTAACTAACAACCAAGATATGGACATTAAAAATTACATAGGTATTACATCATTAACTGAGGAAAGAAAGAACCCCTTGATTTTTGCAGCCATATTTTTTATTGTTTTTTTCTTTGGGCTTATTCTTGGCTCGGAAATTCAGAAAATGCTGAAACTGGATTTAGAGATGGGATGGGGGCAGGATATTGTGAGTGCAACAGCAATATTTATGCTAGCCTTCTTTTTCAAAGCGCCAAAACGACTATTGGCTTTAGAAAAACCAAAACATAAAAATTGGTTGAAATACACTATTATTATTGGTGTTGCGATTGCCCTATGGAATTTTATTAATCAGATTTTATCAAATGACCCAAATTTCAATCGTGGGATTGAATATTACATATTTGAGTTAACAATGCCAAGTATTGCAGAAGAAATTGGTTTAAGAGGTGCAGTACTTGGTTTTTTATTGTACTATGCTAAGAAATATAATTTTTCAAACGGTAAAATTTGGTTAATTATGGTCATTCTGGCAATGCTTTTTGGGATTGCTCATCTATTGGGTGCGGAAAGTTTTGCAGATGGATTAAAAGCTTTTCTTATGACGTTTTCGGCTGGGCTCGGATTAAGCTGGTTGAGAATTAAGACGGGTTCAATATTTCCCGGAATAATTGCTCATAGTATAATGAATGTCTTCGATAACATATTGGGATGCCTTATCTGGTAACGAATAACGCATGAAAAACTACAATAATAAACAGATGGGAAAGTACTTATTCACCACTATCATTTGCTTACTTTTTCAATTCATGTATGGCTGCTGTCAAGATAAAACTCTTGAACCGTATAAGGTTTTAAGTGGCCATGAATACACTGTTTTGTGCCTGGATGTAGATAAAACTAGTAGCTATGTTGTTTCTGGTTCTTACGATACAAATGTTATGCTTTGGGACTATAAATCGGGTAAGCAGTTAGAAAAGTTTAATGGCCACAATTCAGGAGTATGGAGCGTTAAAATTTCACCTAACAGCAAATATGTGGCAACTGGTTCGTGGGATAATAACCAGAATGCAAAAGGGAGTGCTCAAAATTGCTTGAATATTCTGGATTTAAAAACACTCAAAGTCATAAAGAGCCTTTCAATTTCTCCCGACAGATATAAAACCGTAAGATTTATACCTGA